>JAKSDM010000649.1 GCA_022360135.1 Pseudanabaenales cyanobacterium
CATTGTGATGTGGCCCCTGTTAGGATTTTCGGTTTTGGCGATCGCCTTGATCATCGAACGTTTGGTTTTTTGGTTCCGCATTACCCGTCGGCATCAGCGGGTCGTGCGTGATATTCTCAAAACCTATAAGCAAAGCCCCATAGATGTGTTTCCCAAGCTGAAGCAAAACATTGCCCTTCCGACCGCCAGGATTTTTCTGGAAGCGCTGGAACTTGAGGGCGCTAGTCCCAATCAGTTTCGCCTAGCGCTTGAAAGTGCGACTCAAGCAGAACTCCCCAAACTTAAGCGGTTCAACACAATATTTGACACTGTTATTAGCGTGTCGCCCCTACTGGGATTACTCGGCACTATCTTAGGACTGATCTCATCATTTGCAGCTATTCAGTTGGGTGAAATCGGCGCAGGGGGGAATGCAGAAGCCGTTACCGGGGGAATCAGCGAAGCATTGGTCTCGACCGCTGCGGGTTTAGTTGTCGCTATCTTCACGCTGCTATTCGCCAACCTGTTCAGGGGATTGTATAAACGCCAAGTCGCCTTAATTCAGGAGTATGGGGGACAGTTGGAGATCCTCTATGAGAGCCGTCATGAAGCGCTTAAGCAAGGAGAGAGGGCTTATGCGTCTACCTGAAGAGCAAGAAGAGGCCTTTCAGATCAACATTGTGCCGATGATCGATGTGATCTTCGCAATCTTGGCTTTTTTCATTCTATCGACTCTGTTTCTGACCCGTGCGGAAGGGTTACCTGTCAACCTGCCCAAGGCGGTCACCGCAGAGCAACAACAGCAGGCTGATTTCACGGTCACTATCAATGATCAGGGTGAAATTTTTCTGAATCGGCAGTCGGTCCAGTTGGAGAATTTAGAGACAGCCGTTCAAACCCAAATGGAGCCTGGCCAACAGGCGCTCATCACGATCAATGCTGATGAGCAAATTAATCATGGTCGGGTGGTGACGGTGATGGATGAACTCCGCACCATAGAGGGCGCCCGACTGGGCATTGCAACAAAGCCGGATAATACCCGTCCCGATTCCAACTGACAGACTGATAGCGGTTTGACTGTTTTGACTATAAAGTACTTAGCGACGAAATGGTAAGCCAGAACAAGAACTCGGGTTTTCCACCGCAAAAAAATAATGCGCTCACAGGCATCTTTATCGGAGCCTTGCCACTATTGCCGCTCCTCCTTTCTCTCTCATTGGCGGCGCCGACTCAGGTGGCAATGGCTCAGTCTATTGATCAACTCTTTGAGCAAGGGACAGCAGCTCAGAGCAGTGGCGACTATGCAATGGCGGAAGCGACTTGGCGTCGCGTGATTGAGCTTGATCCGGAGAATGCTAGCGCCCATAACAATTTGGGGAATGCGCTGATAGATCAAGGAAACATTGATCAGGCGATCGCAGCCTATCAACGTGCGGTCGAACTGGCGCCGGATGATGTCAATGCTCACTATAATTTGGGAATTGCGCTATCGGAGCAGGGCGATCGGGTCAGAGAAATTGCGGCCTTTAGACGTGTCATTGAGCTGGCTCCTAATGATTTGGAGGCGTACAATAGCCTGGGTAATGCTCTGTTAGCCCAGGGAAGCTACGGTGAGGCTGTCGCCACCTTCCGCCAAGCCATTCAGCTTAATGATAGCAGCGCTAATCTCCATTTCAATTTAGGGACTGCGCTCTTTCAACAAGGCAACTACAGTGAGGCGACAGCAGCCTTCCGCCAGACGATCGCATTGAATCCTAACGATGCCGAGGTCTATTACCGCTTAGGGATGTCCCTTTCCCATCAAGACAACCTAAATGAAGCCGTATCGGCTCTGCGGAGAGCGATAGAGCTAGATGCCAATAATGCAGCTGTCTACTATCGATTGGGCGTCACTCTGGCGAGTCAGGGGAACACTGATGAAGCGACCACTGCTTTCCGCCGGGTGATTGAACTAGACCCTAATAACGTTGATGCTCAATACAGTTTGGCTGTGATTGCCCTGAATCAAGGAAATGTGCAGACTGCGACTCCAGCCTTGCAGCGCCTGGTTGAGCGAGAACCCGATAATCTTAAGGTCAACATTAGCTTGGGGATCGCTCTCCTGAGTCAGGGAGAGGCGGCAGCGGCTATCCCGTTTCTCCAGAAGGTTGTTCAGCTTGACCCTGAGAATTCTAAGGCATACTTTTATTTAGGCAATGCTTTATTGGCTGAAGACAATGCTGAGGAAGCCATTAGCGCTTTACGTCAGGCGACGAGGCTGAATCCTGAAAATGATCAAGCCTATAGTAGCCTGGGCAGCGCTTTGAGTCAGCAAGGGGATTTGGCGGGCGCAGTTGAATCCTATCAACAAGCGATCGCCCTGCATCCAACCACCGTGCGATACAACAACCTGGGCAATGTCTGATATGCTCAGGAAAACTGGCAGGCCGCTATCGACGCCTATCGTCAGGCGATCGCCCTCGATAGTGAGAATGCCCTAGCTTACAACAACCTAGGCAATGCCCTAGCAACTCAAGGCGATTTGGAGCGCGCGATCTCGGCCTATGAGCGGGCGATCGCCCTTGATCCTAACCTTGAAGCGGCCCAAACGAATCTTGAACTCATCCAACAGTCTCTGATTCAACCGAATTGAGCCGAAGCAACCCAGTTCCTAAGCTAGGTTCCTAAGCTAGCCTGAATCGCTTATTTCGACCTGCCGCAGTCTACGCACCCTGTACCCTCCCAGAGCAACCAGCACGCCAAAACTGGCGGACAGCGTCATTTGCATCGCCATTCCGGCCCCTGGGCCGACCCCAAAAAAGCCGCCAAACATCTGAGCCAGATCACTCCCCGGCTGCATCGCCGGTTCAAAGACGTGATCGGCTAGTGGGCCAGCGATCGCAGCGCCCAAGGGGGTTGCCAGTTGCGTCAGCAAAAACCGAGTGGCAAACACCCGTCCTTGCACCTCTGGCTCTACCTTATCCCGCCAAATCGCTTGATTACAACTGTCGGGAAACGGTGAACAGAATCCACCCACCAACGCTGCCCCAATTTTGAGGGAGGTCTGCTGAGCCAGCGCCAGCGCCATCAGTCCCCCCTTCCAAACCGCGCTGGCTATCAACACCCCATGAATCCGCCGCTTCGGCCCACCCCAGATACTGATTGTCAGTCCGCCCAGCAGTCCGCCCGCGCCAAAAAAGGCGAGCAGTGTTCCCCAAATCGCAGCATTGTTGCCGCTGCGGGCCAACACCATGGCAGGCAAAATTGAGAAACTGGCGCTGTCGATCAAGTTACTAATTAGAAAAAAGCTCAAGAGCGCTACTAGGTTGGGATGGCTCCATAGATAGCGGGCGCCAAACGTGAGTTGTTGCAGAACCATCTCTGAAGAGACTGATTGATGCCGCTCAGTTGACTGCGGGATAGAGATGACACTAAGGGTTGCGATCGCAAACACAAACGTCGCCAGATCAATAGTGAGAATACCGCTCAGGCCAGTAAAGGCATAAATGGCCCCGGCGATCGCAGGCGCAATAATATAGCCGCCTGACATCTGTAACGATTCGAAGGCGGAGGCGCGGGCATAGTGTTGTTTAGCAACAATCAGCGTCATTGAGGCCGAGTGCGCCAGTCCTTGAATGTAGCCGAATAGACCATTGATTGCGCCAGAAACATAGAGATGCCAAATTTGTAGGTGATCCGTGAGGAATAAGGTCAGTAGCGCAATCGTAGAGAGTCCTGCCACTGAATCACCCAACAGCATCAAGTATTTGCGATTAAAGCGATCCACCCAAACCCCTGCAAAGGGTGAAATCAGCAACCTCGGAATTTGCGTCACCGCCAGGATAAAGGAAAGAGGCGTGGCTTGACCAGTGACCTCCCAGGCCCAGATGGTGATAGCGAAGTTGGTCATCTCAGAGCCCAGGAGGGAGGCGAATTGACCTAGCCAGATGATCAGAAAAGTTCGCACGAAAATTGATGGCTCCTGATTGCTCCTACCTGCCTAGTTGTGCAAGCATTTAAGAGAGTATGTCTCGATTAGCTTAGGCTAAAAGGGTGTATATCTCTATAGGTTTTGGCTCCGAAACGCATTTTTTTGCGCCCGAAACGCATTTTCTTTCACAGATGTCATGAGGAGAGATTCCCAGCAAGAACTGCTTGCGGAGACGCTCTACGCTGCTTGCTTCCCAAAAGATCCGTTTCGCGCATCACCATTGCCCATCAAGGATTTAAGAGAAACTGATATAACTGTTCCAGAATCAACTCAGCGCCGATGGGACCATTGAGTCCATTCCATTTGTAGAAAGTGGCGAAGTAAACGCGATTCTCTTGGCTGGCGGTGAGGGACTGGGCGATCGCATTAGCTTCCCAATCCTGTTTGATAGTTTTCATTTGGTGCGTCTCAAACCAATCACTCGCCGACTGATTAGTCGATGGATCTGGATTTCCCAAAGTCCCATCTCCGCCATAAGATTGTGGGGGCAATTTGAGACAGCAGGCTGTACTCGTCAGCATTACGACTAGCCTCGCCCAGAATTAAGTCTGGCTTGAGCATGGCTAGCTTTTCAAGGGAGGGGGCATGATCGTTTCCCAAGTTCACAGGTTGGGTGGTGAGGCGATCGCCGAGGTAGGGGATCTGCTGAGCAGGCTTATCAAAGACTTCCCCTCGATAGACATCGAGCGTCATCGTGCAGCCTACAGGTTGTGTATCTAAAGACAACAACAAATCGAGCGTATGGAGACTCAGCGTAACCACTTTCTGAGGCTGTCCACAGACCTCAGTTTCGCCTAGATCATGCTCAATCACTCGACAATCAGACGTCAACGACTGAGTTGAAGTATCGACGGCGGCGCCTCCTCCAGAATCGTTGCTAATTGCGAGACCACACCCCACAATCAGGCCTGCGGTCAGGACACTCAGCACCAGCCAGCCAACCATTCGCTTCCAGGTCAACATTGATTAAATTCAAATTCGCAGGGAGCTATGAAAAATGACATTGTCCATATCCCATTGAGCC
>JAKSDM010001491.1 GCA_022360135.1 Pseudanabaenales cyanobacterium
CAATGCCCTGATCGGCGGCAATACAGTCAACGCCTTGCCCCACAACCTCTACTCCACCGCTAGTCAACTGCTGATCGATTATCTCTATAGCTATTACAACCAAACCCGAGGAAAGGCTACCTTTTTCTGCTCCAATAACCTTGCGGCGCCCCGCACTCTTTATCAAGAACTCGGGGGGTTTGACACCCAGTTTCCCCTCGCAGCTGGAGAAGATCGGGAATTTTGCGATCGCTGGCTGCATCAGGGATATCCTATGCACTATGCATCAGCAGCTCAGATCCATCATGCTCACCAATTAACCTTATTTAGTTTCTGGCGGCAGCATTTTAACTACGGTCGCGGCGCTTTTCACTTTCACCAGGTACGAGCCAAGCGGGGGGCAGGACAGATAGCGGTAGAGCCCTTGTCATTTTACCTAAACTTACTCATCTATCCATTCTCATCAGTTTCTCGCCAATCAAGATTACTCCTGTCTAGCTTATTTGTACTGTCCCAAGCAGCAAATCTTATCGGCTTTTTTGGGGAAAGAGTCAATCAGCAATCGAGGCTTAAGGGTCAAAAAAGTCTGGCGATAAGAGATGTTGATTGAAAGCTGATGATAGGTTGCGGTTATGGGATTTGCTGAATGCTGTATTTCATTATTGTTTGGATCATCCTCACAATTGTTTGTGTGGTTATTGGAACTGCTCTTCTGGGTATATTGAAGGCGGATTGCTTTAAGGGCCGAAGTGAGCACTTTATTGTCAGGAAAACCCATCTCAGTTAGAAATCCTTGACTCTCTTTCGAGGCATTGCTATTTCATACGCTTACAGTTTCGTCTATGCAATAGTCTTGCCTCACCCCCAGACCCTCTCTCAAAGTTAGGAGAGGGTCTGGGGTGAGATCTTGAACATTAAAAAACTTCCTGATTTTGTCGAGAAATTTTGAAAACTTTATAAATTCAAGAATTTTAAAGTCTAAAAATTAGGGGCATTTCTTTGATGAAATATTATAATCATGAGACTCGCTGAATGGGGTATTTTATTCTTGTTTGGACCTGCCTGACAATTATTTGCGTTGTGATAGGAACGGCGCTTCTGAACATAGTTAGAGCTAATTGCTTTGACAGCAGGAGTAACTATTTTATCGCTGCGTTCTGGTTGGGGCTGATTATCCTTTGTATCGCTTTACTTGCGACATCGTTAATATTACCCCTATCAACTGCAGTTGGCGCTGCGATCGC
>JAKSDM010000616.1 GCA_022360135.1 Pseudanabaenales cyanobacterium
CCTGTCCAGAAGCCCAACAGTTGGCGCGCTTGATGCAGCGTGATCGGCTTTCTCTTGAACAAGCCAAAGCACGCATCATAAGTCAGATGCCGCTGGCGGAAAAAGTTGCTCGGGCTGACATAGTCCTGGATAATTCGGGGGAGGTTGACGCTTTGCTGGCAAAGGTGGATCGGGCTTTAGCCAGATAAGAGGAGGAGGGGGAGCGGAGGAAAGAGCAGAATTCTGAATTCAGAATTCAAGAATTAGGGTAAAAAAAGGAAGCAAGATCGTTAATCACCAATTTCCTTCAGATTTGAGATAATTAATTCATCTGTACTGCGCCAGAGTTGTCTATAGGATAAGCATTACAAACATTTTCAACTAAACTATGGCAAAACCATCGCGACGTCCCCAGTGTCCTAACTTCTCATCGGGTCCTTGCTCCAAGCGACCGGGGTGGAGTGTTGAAGTCTTAAGTAACGCCCTGGTGGGCCGGTCTCACCGTTCGCAAGCGGGTAAGCAGCGTCTGCATGAGGTAATTGACCGCAGTAGGACGTTACTGGGTTTGCCCGATTCCTATCTCTGTGGGATCACGCCAGCTTCTGATACGGGCGCAGTTGAGATGGCCATGTGGTCTCTGTTAGGGGCGCGTGGAGTTGATATGGCGGCTTGGGAAAGTTTTGGCCAGGGTTGGATCACTGATGTGCAGAAACAGTTAAACCTGAACGACTGCCGCATCTTCACGGCGGACTATGGACAGTTGCCAGACCTATCTGAGATAGATTGCGATCGCGATCTGGTTTTCACCTGGAATGGCACCACAGCTGGCGTCAAGGTTCCCAATGCGGACTGGATACCCGATAATCGCCAGGGTCTGACCCTCTGCGACGCCACCTCCGCCGTGTTCGCCATGGATTTGCCCTGGCCCAAGCTGGATGTGGTCACCTGGTCATGGCAAAAAGTGATGGGGGGTGAGGCGGCCCATGGCATGATAGTGCTCAGTCCCCGGGCGGTGGAGCGACTGGAAACCTATACCCCGTCCTGGCCTCTGCCCAAGATTTTCCGGATGACTAAGGGGGGCGAATTGAATCAAGCCATTTTCGAGGGGGCCACGATCAATACCCCTTCTATGGTGTGTGTTGAAGATGCTTTAGATGGCCTAAAATGGGCGGAAAGCATTGGTGGTTTGAAGGCGCTGATGGAGCGATCGCAAGCGAACTTAGCGGCGATCAGCGATTGGGTGGAAAAGACCCCGTGGATAGACTTCCTCGCCGTTGTCCCGGAAACTCGCTCCAATACGTCCATTTGTCTGAAAATTGTTGATCCCTGGTACACCGCCCTCTCAAAGGAGGGCCAGGCAAAAGGAGCTAAGCGCATTGCAACGCTTCTGGAAAAAGCAGAGGTCGCCTACGACATTGCCTCCTATCGCGACGCTCCGCCGGGCTTACGCATCTGGGGCGGGGCCACTGTAGAAACGGCGGATATTGAAGCCCTGCTGCCGTGGTTAGATTGGGCCTATGAACAGGTTAAAGTAGAATCGTTGTAGAATCTGTGATTTTCGCCGAACTGGCTCATTTTGCCGACTGCGGGGCGCCCATCAGACTGTTCATACGGTATTAATTCATGGTCTTGATTCAGGGGTTTTGATTCAGGGAGCTGACCTGATGGGTTGCGCTCATTATGGCTTTAACTGCCGATAAAGATGAAATTTTCTGGGATCGAGATACACCAAGACACAGGTCCCGTCTTCTTTTTCCTTAAGCGCCCGGATCAATTGACCCTGCTTGATGGCGTCGTCAAGCAACTGGTCGATATGATTGTCTAGTTTGGCCTCATCCTCAGGGGTGAATTCTCTCATCTGCCCAACCTTGAACGCCTACGATACGTTATGTAGAACACATTACGGAGTGAGATCAACAATGGCAACAGCCCTATTATGAAAGTTCAAAAGAATGCCCTGGTTCCGGGGGAACACCAGAATTCTGGTAAAGAGTTTATGAAGACAATAATAATTTAGGGAAAAAATTAAAGGATGGGGGCGATCGCCAGCGGTTTATTTCAACCATTTATCCGGATCAATTCCGCTTGCGCGGAGTTGCCCCAGCCAGTTTTCCCATTGGCGTCGTTCTTCTATCAGTTGAGCCTGGGTCGGCTGGGCAATTTCGGTGTCTACTTGGAATCCAATCACCAGCTTCGTCAGATCAATTCTACTCTTCTCTTTCCCAAGCCAGCGCCAGTAGTGCATTCAGAATAGCCGCCGCCACACTGGAGCCGCCTTTACGACCCTCTACCCGAATTTGAGGCGCAGGGACGCTGGCAAGGGCTTGTTTGGCTTCCACCACCGAGATAAAAC
>JAKSDM010001366.1 GCA_022360135.1 Pseudanabaenales cyanobacterium
GGCAGTGTCTGGCGCTGACTCTGCGGCGGTCGGCGATGGCTCGGCGGACGGAGGCCCCAGCTGACTCCATAGCTGCCGCACCCATTGCTGGAGCCGTTTCCACCATGTCTGTTCTGGTGTCGTTGTAGATGGCGTCGATGAAGCGTCTAGGACCTGATTGTGGTCTTGTTCAGCTGTTCGCCAATGGTCACAGGCATGATCCAGCGCATCCATAACGCCCAAAAGGTCCTGAAGCAATCGCTCCTGGTCACGTTGCAATTGCACCTTCTGTGCGACTAATTCTCGGGGGGATCTCGTCATCGGGGTCTGGGAGGGTTTGTTTAGGTAGATGTTTTCTTAGAGGGTTGTCTACTGATTAAGACGTTAGGGGTCTGGCAGTGTCAGAAGTTATTGGTCAAAAGTTATTGGTCATTGGCTATTGGCTATTGATCAAGCGACCAATGGCCAATGACCAGTGGCAGCCTTTAAAACGTAAGTTGGATCAGGTCTTCTAAACTGATGTTTATCTGGGCGATCGCCCGTTGCTTCAGTTGTTGGAGCAGTTGAGGATCCAGTTCAGCCTGAATAGGACGTTCTGTAAAGAAATCCTCAAACCGATTCTGTCCCCCTTTGCGCAACGCCTCATAAGCCGCCCGCACCGCTTTGAATTCCTGGGGATGGGTATGGGCTGGGAACTCACGTAGCTTAGCATGATAAGCGGTTTTAATCTGGGCCGGGGTGGCGTCGGGGGCAATCCCTAACTGTTCGTAATGATCTTTCATTGCGTTGGTCAATTGGATGGGATGAGGTTGAAGTTGAAATCACTAATTAAATCTAAATCTGTTAAATCTAAATCTGTTAAATCTAAATCTGAAATCCCCGGCGGCGCTTGGAGGATTTTTTCGACTTAGAGGGGCGGCGGCCAAAGGGCATGCCAAAGTTGAAGGGATCGAATTCAAAAAATTCGTCTTCGTCAAAGTCTTCATCTAGGTCAAAATCAGGCCCCTCGCCAGCCATCATCCTTTCAAACTCCGGCAACATCCGCTCCAGAACTTCTGGCGGCACATCTTCGCCCAAGAATTGCTGCGCTAGCCGCCGCAAAAGACTTTCCATGTCTAAACCCCCTGGTCCCGCAAAATCAAATAGGTCAGGGAATCCAGTCGGCATGGTCAAGCCATTCTGGAATGCCTCCTCTTCTCGGAAAGCCTGTAGAGCTGGGGCGTCTTGTAGCCGTCGAGCCAACTCAAATCCTTTTTCCTTCAACTCTTCGTAAGAGGAACTATGGGGGGGAAAGGTTGTTGCTTTAGCCAACAGTAGCTGAGGGTTTTGCGGCTCACGTTGCAGCGCCTCATCGATCAAGGATCGCAGCGCCTCAGTTTGGACAAAGCGACGGGCCTGCAGTTGGATCTGAGCAAGGGCTGTTCCAGGTTGGACTTCAGTGTTCAAATAATCCCGTAAAGCGAGCTTTAACCGATCGGGTTTCAGGCCCTTGACAACCAATAGGACTAGATTTGCGGTCTTAGCGTCTGGTTCCTGCTCTGCTAAGGCCAAAAGCTGTTGCTGATACTGGGTCTGCAGGGCGGCAACGCCTTTTTTTCGCTTGGCGAATAACTGAATCGACAGAAAAATTGCCTGAAGCACCGGAATTTTGTCCTGGGGAGATCGAGTCTGGAGTAGCCGATCCCACTGTTTAGCTGCGGTAGCTTGATCCAGAGTAACCCGGTTGTTTGTATTCAGATCATCCTCAGCCGCCTGCGCAAAGATGCGGCAGGCCCGCAGCGCCAAATCTTGAGTATCCCCCCCTCTTGCTAGAGCCAACTGCTCAAATCCTTCATAGGTGCGGGTAGATAAGGCTTCAACCCAGGCTGGCGTCTCGATTTCTAGATCAACGCTGAGATCGCCAAAATGCTTGCCAAACCGACGCCGTATCTCCTTTCGGGTCTGGTGTTCCCCGAGAGAATCCAGACATCGAAGGAGAGCGATGTAAACCTCCTCATGACGACAGCCTGCTTCAAGGGCTTTAGTCAACAGCGGCATTGCCTTGCGGGGATGCCCCTCCATATTCGCTTTTAGTCCCTGACGACCAATCACGTCTGGCGATTCAGGGCAGAGACGCTCTGCTTCCCGCAGCGCCCTGAACCCTTTCTGGTGCTGACCTGTGGCCA
>JAKSDM010001719.1 GCA_022360135.1 Pseudanabaenales cyanobacterium
AGCACATAGGTGGTTTGGGCGGGAACTGGCTGGGTGACCACTAGATTAGTCGCTGGCTTCTCACCCGCATTTTCACTGGTGAGTTCATAGCGGAGGACATCGCCCGGGACGACGGATGCTTTATCACCCATATCTAGCCAGGTAATTTTTTCCTCACCATTGGCGTCCAGTTCAATCATCTGTTTGGCCGCTTTTAGATTGAGTTGGACTTTGGGTTGAAGAATCGTTTGGACCAGGGCTTCCCCAGCGTCTTGCAGGTTAGCCAGAACCGGCGTTTCCGCCGCAAAAGGGAGGGCGATAGCCAGAGCCAGGGCGCCAAGACCCAGAGTTAGATTACGTTTCATGTTCAACAAACCTCTGTTTGTACTTAAAGATCGTCAAAAGATTTCGATTCATGGAGGGGGCGGGAGTAAGGGATACCTCTGAATCCGGGAGGGTTATCCCCTACAATTCCCTGAACCAGATTTAGTCAACCACGCGGCGGAAGCCGAAGGCTCCGTCTCGACCGGGGAAGACAATACCGACTTCGTTGATGTAGGTGTTGACCTCAGTACCTGTGGCTGGGTCACTGGAGCCAATACTGTTGGCAGCCCCTGGAGCGACGCCATCTGCATTATCGAAGTATTCAATATTGCCACTGAAGTCCATATAGCCATTCTCATGGCTGGTGAAGTCCGCCCAGTTATTTTCGGCGCCAGTGGCGGCGTTAATGTCGGCATAACCATTCTCAACAATGGTGAAGCTATTGGCGTTCAGGCCGACGTTGCCAGAACCTGATAGTTCTTCTGTAATGTTGCGATAGGTAATGCGATAATCGATGGCGTCACCCGGTACGACATCGACGCTGGGGCTGTCGGTCCAATCCTGACGTTGATTGCCAGCGGCATCAGTAATTCGAACTTCTTTGATTAGTTCCATGAAGCCAGTGTAGAGGCGATCCACTGTGATGTTGGTGGTTAATTCAGCATCGGCGGCGCCAGCGTTATAGCCAGCATTGTTAGCTGGGTCGTCATCGGAGAAAGCCAGGATAGGCACCGGGATAGAATCCAATTGGGTAGTGTCTTCGGAGTCAATCAGAACCTGGTAATCAAGCAGCGGATCTCCAGCGTAGATGTCGCCCACGTTGATGGGGACTGCTGCGCCATCCGCTGTTAGAGCCGCAAGTTCAGTTGCATCAGTGGGGGCGGGAGTTCCCGTAGGATCGGTGGTGCTGCCGGTTAAGACAAACGCAGTACCATTGAATTCATAGGTGGCTGTGCGGAGGTTAGTTCCGTCATCATAGATGATGGTTACATCTGTTCCACTTGGGATATCAGCATTTGTTCCAAATGTTCCAGATGGATCCAGACTAGTTGCCAGATTAGGCGCGATCGGTTCTATCCCTACAGTGGCGATAAAACCGCTGCTGTTAGAGTTATCAAGGGTGTTGGTATAGAGAACTGGGGCCGGATCAAACTCATCAGTCGTCGTGGCGGGGTTACCATCACTGGGGGGTAGGCCAGCGGGGATATCCGAGGAAGACAGATTGGTAAAGTCGTCGTTGACGGTGTTGAAGAAAGCCCCGGGCTGACCGTCAGGACCATTCAACAGGCCAGTGGCGTCTGCTGGTGGCGTTATGGCGTCGTCCGGCGTTACCACGTTGGGTTCACCGTCAGTTCCTTCACCAGTATTATCGTTGTCGCCATCGACAGTAGTTAGGTCGTCGATGTCTCCATCGTTATTATTATCAGATTCCGGCGGAACGCCAAGGTCAGAGGCGGGATCGTAGCCGCCGTCAGGATCAACGGATGTGCCAAAAGTCGCGCCATCCGGGAAGTTGTTGGGGTTGGCGTCACCAGATTCGTCGTAGATGATGGCGGGAACTGTAGCTGGGTCACCATCCGTTGCATCGGGATCGCCAACAGTTTGACCAAAGACCTG
>JAKSDM010000386.1 GCA_022360135.1 Pseudanabaenales cyanobacterium
CCCGAATCAGGTACTGTCCCAACTCCAATTCTATCTGCTCTAAACTTTCCGTCTGTTTCCCTAACACCTCAACCAGCGCCCCTAGACGATCATCCGTCATGTCCTTCTCGCTTAAACGCCACCCTGTACTGTGCTCTAGCGTTTTCTGACGTTGCTTAACCCAGGGTTCTACCGCACAGAGGCGATGGTCAGATTGACTGATAATATATGTCAATAGCAGCACACTTAACTGTCCGTAACTGAGCCCTTGGCGATTGCCATGAGGAACTGGCAAATTTTCATCAATTAGCTCGACTATCCTCATCTGAGTTAACCAGTGAATGATTAAGGGGATATCATCACTTCTCTCAGAACTAATGCCCAACTCTCTTTGAACCATGGTTTCCTCTGAACTACACCCATGCCCTGAAAGCTAAGCAGGATAAGAGATTCTAGTCAATTCCACTCCTTCATTTCACATAAATCTGAAAAATTACGCGAACCGACAGTTATTGACTCCCCCAATAGTGATGAGGAATCCTTATGCAGTGTCCTGAATAAGGTTATTTCGACATGCTCAGACAACGATTAAACGTCACGTCAAGGTGCGACGATAAGTTAGCCTTCTCACTCATGGAAGCCAGGCCATACCTTCGAAAAATCCGCATAGACCGTTCCGATATCAAAACGGAAGATGTTTACCCGTTTTCGATTCCGGCAATCGCATCGTTAGACGAGATCGATTTCCATCGAGACGTTACATTCATAGTGGGAGAAAATGGTTCGGGTAAGTCAACTCTTATCGAAGCTATTGCACTTGCCATGGGTTTTGGTCCCGAAGGCGGAACTAAGAATGTAAGAATACAGACTTCCAATGATCTGTCCTCACTTCACCACCACATAAAGCTTGAAAAAAGCTTCAAACGCCCTAAGGACAACTATTTCTTAAGGGCTGAGAGTTTCTACAACGTAGCAACCTATATGGATACTACACAGTATCTGGAAGGTTATGGTGGGAAATCGCTACATGCAAGGTCTCACGGCGAAGCTTTCTTTTCAGTCTTAACAGACAAGCTTAGAGGAAATGGTTTCTATGTATTCGACGAACCCGAAGCGGCGCTGTCCCCTAGCCGACAAATGGCCGCCCTTACCGCAATTCACGATCTCGTGCGTAAAGAATCTCAATTTATAATAGCCACACACTCGCCAATTCTGATGGCTTATCCAAACTCCAAAATTCTGATGCTTAGTGAAGAGGGCATTTCGGAGGTATCGTATGAAGAAACTGAACATTTCATCCGACATTCCGCACTACAAATCATGTTACAGAGATATTACACATGCCAGAAAGTTGCTCAAGTCAGGTTCTGACTGATTTTGTGGAGTTCTCTTGGGGTAGAGGTAGAAGCAACCTTAGGATATTTTCTCAGATGGATA
>JAKSDM010001707.1 GCA_022360135.1 Pseudanabaenales cyanobacterium
CCTGCTCTCGCACATTAAAACGAAGTTTCCCCGCGTCAACATCCACGCGTTCAGCCCCAGCGAGTTCATTCACTTTCGCAAAGTGTTCGACCTGCCGCTTGAGGAAATCATCACGAGGTTCAAGGAGGCGGGGCTCGGCTCGATTCCCGGCGGCGGCGGCGAGATTCTGGTGGATCGCGTGCGCCAACGAATCGCCCCGCTCAAGGCCATGTCCGACGACTGGCTCGAGGTGATGGACGTCGCGCACCGGCTCGGCCTTCGCACGTCGGTGACGATGATGTTCGGCCATGTCGAGACGATCGGGGATCGAATCGAACATCTCGCGCGAGTGCGCGCGCAACAGGATCGGTCCGGCGGCTTCACCGCGTTCATCTGCTGGACCTTCCAGCCCGAGAACACCCGCCTCAAGGCCGAGACCGTCGGGGCGCACGACTACCTTCGCACCCAGGCGCTCAGCCGGATCTTCCTCGACAACATCGAGAACGTGCAAAGCTCGTGGGTCACGCAGGGGCCGGACCTCGGCCAAGTCGCGCTCAAGCACGGCGCCAACGATCTCGGCAGTCTCATGATCGAGGAGAACGTCGTCAGCCAGGCGGGCGCCGTCCACCACATGAGCGTCGACGAGATGAGGAGGCTGATCTCCGATCTCGGGTACGAGCCGCGCCAGCGCAACGTGTGGTACGAGTTGGTCGACTGAGCGCGCGGAGCGAATCGATCCTTGATCAACCGCGGCCTCGTTCCGAAGATGCCGCGCGAATTCAATCCCGAACATTCATGGCGAACATTCAGAAACTGAAGCCCGCGTTTCCCAAGATCAAACCCGTCCAATACGAGGGGCCCGACTCGAAAAACCCCCTCGCGTTCCGGCACTACAATCCCGAGGAGAAGGTCGAAGGCAAGTCCATGAAGGACCATCTCCGGTTCTCGATCGTCTACTGGCACACCTTCCGCAATCCCCTTTCCGACCCTTTCGGCGTCGGCACCGCGCTGCGCCCGTGGGATGACGGGTCGGACTCCGTGAAGAACGCGCAAAACCGCGCGCGCGTCGCGTTCGAGTTCATGGAGAAGCTGGGCGCGCCCTACTACGCGTTTCACGACCGCGACGTCGCGCCCGAGGGCAGGACCCTCTCGCAGTCCAACAAGAACCTCGACGCCGTCGTCAAGGTGCTCAAACAGGAGCAGAAGCGCACCGGCGTCAAGCTGCTCTGGGGCACCGCCTGCCTGTTCGC
>JAKSDM010001097.1 GCA_022360135.1 Pseudanabaenales cyanobacterium
CCCTTTCACAGACGCCACACTCGGGTCATGTTCGGCGCCCGCTAAAGCATCCAGCAGCTCTCGTCTAATCCTAGCCAGTTCCGCTTGACGAGGATTTTCCCCATCCACAGCAATGAGCAAAACCCCACCCGCCTTCACATAGTCTTTCAAAACCCGTTGGAGAGGGGCAGATAGCTGAGGCAACTGGTCATAAGACAGATACAGTAAGTCGCTATCCGGCAAACGACTCTCAGCTAGTGTGGCGAGAGGAATGTCTGCCGTCTCTTCATCCCCTGCCAGCGATGGGTAGAGAAGATTGACGGCTTTTAATAGATAGGTCAATCCCCAACTGACTGAGGGGTTTGAGGCGACTGGATCAATCAGGTGAGCAACCCTAACAATCCCTTCTGGACGGCTGCGTATTGTTCGACGATGACTCAGATCAAGACTATTAGGACCGGGTAAAAAGACATCCTCAGCATTCGTCAACGCCATCTTCTCCGGGCTGAGATGAATGCGGCAGAGTTCAACATCTAAGACATCGAGCGTTGTCTTCTCAACAATGCGAAACGTTTCTTTCATCCAATCCTGGCTGGAAGGATAGCGCAGCTCATCCGGATCGACATAATTCAGCACAATGTAAACGGTTTTGCTTTCGTCAGCCGGGCAACGGGACTGGACTTGGAAAACGCAGGGCTCAGGCGCGATAATGGGATTTCCTTGAGCGTCAATCGCAATGCCTGGTTGCACCCGTATCCAACGATGATTGCGGTAACGAGCCTCGATCTCTTCAGGGGCGGCCGTTACCGAAACGCCTAAGCCACTGACAATACCCGCCTGTGACAAAGACTGATAGTGAAAATTTTGTCGTTGCCGATGATAGGCTTGAGTGCGCTGCCAATGGTCAGCGGTGATGAGCAATCCATCAGAGGCTTGTAACCGCTCAAAGGTCTTAATGGCTGGAGAAAATAGCTGCATTAGCGCCTGCCCTCAAGATAGAGTTCATAGGTACAAAAAACGGGCTTTTCTTGTTCGATGATAGTTCGGATCAAGGTTTCATCCTGAGGCGTTGGCGATCGTAAGCGAACAATAAAGTGGTAAGGGCGTCCCCCTCCCACCAGGGTGGTTTCGCCTAACCAAGAAGCATCTAGCCTAAATCCTTGACTGAACGTTTCCTGAATACTGATGTGCCGCTCAGATTCCGGTGTTTCCGGTGAATCTAACGGCAAGCCCGTATAGAGATGCAGATATAACCTGAGCCCCCGGCGAGTTCCTCGCCAGCGGTAAATTTCCAGCGCTCGATGAATCAAACGTCTCTGTTGGTCAAGGCTCCAGGGGATATCACTGGGCCAGCCGACCCAATACGCCAAGAATGGCAACAAAGTCTCCGGCGTCGTTAATGGGTCGAGGTACGCCCAGAATAATTCTAGAGTTTGAATAGACGGATCAAAAGCTTGCTCAAATAGTTTGAGTAAACGACCCATTAAGTCCACTTCTTTATAGACCGCAGGCAAATAATTCAGATAGCGGCTACGGGGCCGCACATGAATACTGAAGACCACCTCCGCAAGCAGCGTCCCCGCATCTGGATCAGCGCCCAATTCTACTGGCGTGGTGCGGGCATATACCTGCAAAACTTGTTTGTAGTCAAGCACTTTATATTCGCCTGGACCTAGGGTGATTCGTTCTTCAAAGAAGTCAGCCTCTAACTCAAATCGCAGCACCGCCTCAATCCGTCCCTTTGCCGGGAGTTCTCCGCCTTCGACGTCAGAAATACAGCGTCCCGGGAAAAGCCCGCTCACATGCAGATAAATGTGCAGCCTATGGGCGCTGAGATTGGTAATCTTTACCACCAATTCACTCGGTTCCCCTGGACAAAGGCGAAGACGGGCGTCAGACTCAGGTATGGGACTGACGCCATCCTGCTCTCGTTTCCAAGCAGATACGCCGTTGTTGACTGAGGACTCCAAGAGCTGCATGGGGGTCAACTGCAGGCTAAGAATTTGGGTGGAGTGGGTAGACTTCAAAGCGGCTCCTCAATAGCGCAGACTAATGGCATGGGCGGAGCGCAAATTTGGATCCTTCCATGAGCAAATCAACCCAGACGGGCCGGGATTGATTTCCCCTTCGGTGATCAGTGTGCGGATCCAGTTTTCGCCATCCCGAAACAGGGAGAATAGTTCAACCGTCCCAAGATACCGAACGCCTGACATCTGCTGTAGTAGGCCAATGATGTCGGACTTGTAAAGGGGGGCTCCAAACTCCCATCCGTTGCCGCTCAATCCGCCGGTCAAAGGATTTAAGAAGCGATAAAGCTGTGCTTCTAACGATCGGATCAATTTCTGCTGAGCCTGGAGCGTCCCGTACTGCTGAGGGTCAATCCCCACTTCCGCCTGTACGGTCACACCGACATAGTCAGGCTCTGCCAATTTTACCTCAATTCCTAACAATCGCCGGTCATCTAGATAGGTAAGCACCTCTGTGCGGAGCGACGGACTGAGGACGAATCGCTCTGGGGAGACCCCTTCGCTTCCTGAGGTATCTGTCCGAGGAATAAGCAGTAGTAGGACCGCCCCTGCTTCTGTTTGTTGGCGGGGACAATGGGCTCGGGCGACAGCGCGATTAGACTGCAGGGCCAGCGTTTCAAAGTCTTCTGGTGTGACTGCGCGTTCTTGAGTGCGGAGAAAGCTAGGAACTCGAATAACGGCTTCTTCTAAAGATTCGGCATTGGCTCCGTTGATGGCTGGTCGATGGTTTTCTACTCGGGCAACGTAAGGAACGGCTGATTTCAGAATTCGTAAGGCGCCCTGTTGCACATTTCCTTGCTCTCCACCGCCAGTGCGATAGGCGACCATGCGGATGGCGGCTCCTCGGGGAGGAACTGCGCCATACTGTCGCTCCAAAGGCTCTAGAATGGCAAGCCCTTCTGCTGTTACCGCCGCTCCTTGCCTCTGGATCTGACGACGAAACTGAGTCTCTTCCTTAAGCTTTGAAGATTCCCGGATCAAAGGCCCAAATCGAATTTGCCCAGTTATAGAATCAAGGGTGTAGTGACGATCATTGGGACCAGAGTCAGAGAAATCTTGGACTTCCCGCCACCTTTCTTCCTGCAAGCCTATCGGAGAGGTGACAATCAGGTATTCCCCGTCTCGGCGGGGCAAGATGGAACCGTTGTGCAACTGGAAGGACTGCCCTGGCTTACCTGTGCTTTCGCCGAGGAGTTCATGGCGAATTAATCGACATTGACTAATCGGGACAGAGCCGCCAATGCTGCGAGCATTCAATGCAGTTAGCTGTGGGGAGCGGCTATACCCAGCTTGTTCTTCGCGCAGATATGGGGTGTAGGTGCAGCGTAACCAGCGACCGTTATAGTTGGAAAAGTAGGTCGATGGCCAATGGATGGGTAAATGTAGGGTGACTTCCGCCTGACAGACGCCAGATTGAACTCCCTGACTCCCGTCATCAAAACTAAATCCTCGGGCGCCATCATCCGTTGGCCGCAACAAAATGGGCCGCCACTCCATGCCGTTCCAGGCTTCCCAACGGAGGGGGGGATCATCGGGGTTGATGCCTGTGGAGCCCGCTGCTTCCCCTTCAATTTCCAGAACAATGACGTCGCCTTCCAGTGGTTCGGCTGGATCAAACACCAGGTAAAAGCAATTGCCGACTTGTGGGTAGGCTTGAAAGATGGGTTGTTCTGGCCCTGTCCAACGACCATTGGAGTCTTGAGTCCAGAGGTTGATGAAGCGATCGCGCAACCGCCGCGGCTCTGGCTCGGTCTCCTCTGCAGTGAGGAAGTTAAGGATACGAGGCGCTCCCACTGCTAAGAGACGATCTGTACTGAAAATGACCGCCTCTTCCGTTTCAGTCCGTTCTGTCGCCACCTCAGTCCCCGCCGGAATATCCGGAATCCGATCTTGGACGCTTTGAGGACGACTGAGATAAAAGGTTACTTCGGTGTGAGCGGGAGTTGGCGGCTGTAACTGGATGCCTAGGAGTTCTAGAAAGGCAACGTAGTTGCGCCGAGGAATTTGGTTGAACCGTAGCAACATCTGATCGGTTAACCAGGCAAATAGCTCAATCAGGGTAATGCCTGGATCCGCTGGGTTATGGTTGGTCCACTCAGGGCAGTAACGAGGAATCCTGAGGACACACTCATCGACAAGATCTTTGAAGGTTCGATCATCCAGATCCGATTTGGGCAAGTTGGGCAAAAAGTCGAACTGCATGGATATGATTACTCCTGTCCATCTGCTGGCAATAGATAGAACGGATAGACTAAGCTTCGCCGATCAGGACTATCCTTCGGGAAGTAAGCAATAGTAATGTCAACTCGGCCCTGAGCCGGATCCGGATCTGTGCGAATTTCATCTAGAGTAATGCGAGGCTCCCAAAGCTTGAGCGCCTCTTCCACATAAAGTCTGATCAAGAGTAAGGTCTGTACATTCATGGGAGCGAACACCAGTTCCGAAAGACGGGACCCAAAGTCAGGTCGATACACTCGTTCGCCGATATTGGTTCTTAGAATGAGATAGATAGATTCTTCCAGATTGGTGGCGGAGGCACTCAGTTTCACTCCCCCCTGGGCATTAATCCTCGTCGGGAAGGTGATACCCTGGCCAATGAGTTTATCTAGATTAGAAGAGTCTGGCATTGAGTTTACTAAGTTTACTAATGATATAAAATCATTGGCGGTTGGGGGACAAAACTAGGGATCCGGCTTAAATTACACCGGGCTTGGCTCGACGATTGGAACGGTAAAAGTGGCGGTTCCTACTACATTCATCGCACCTTGTATATTCATCGCACCTGTTACAGTCAGCGGACCTGTTATGGATGTCTTACCAGTTAGATCAATTGTGACCCCTTGAACACTAACGCTTGTCGGAGTTAACTCCACTTTAGAACCGCCAGCTTGAAAGGTAATATTGTTTGGCGCTGCGATCGAGATTTTTCCGGTAGACTGCATCTTAATGTCACTACTGCGATCGTCCAATATGAGGGTGTGACCGCCCTTTGTTTTCACTTCAATTACCCTGTCACTATCATTTAAGTAAATTTCATGACCATACACACTGGTCAGGTGAATTCCCTTTTTGCTACCTCCCCGATCTTCTTCAATACATTGAAACGTATGCCCAGTCCGAGTTTTAAATGTTCGTAGCCTGACCTTGCCGCCAACTACCGTTTGCTGTACAGATTCAGGCGGCGCATCTTGACCATTCCAAACGCCGCCAATGATGTATGGCCGATGGATATTCCCATGCTCAAAAGCCACGAGGACTTCGTCATCAATTTCAGGCAGACAGTCAAATCCCCGGTCTTTCCCGGCTCCCAGCGTCACGACTCTGGCCCAATTGCTTTCGTGTTCTTCGGTGAGGGTTGGACATTTGACCCGGACTCTGCCTAATCCTTCTGGATCATTATTATCAGCTACAATGCCGACCATTAAAGTTTGCCCCGCTCGGGGTCTACTCGGCGGGTCTAAAACCGATAACAGATCGCCTCTTCTCAGTCCACGAATGCTGAACTCTGTGGAATACAACCGCTCACGAACGAGATGTCGAGCCTCGGTCACATAATACTCGCCGCTATATTTACCCATGTCTTCTAACATAATCACGCGACCGGGGCGAATCTCAGGATTGCCTTCTGCTTCAGCATCGGCGTGAACAAATTCACTCCCCAGTTCATTAAAAATGGCTTGAGCGATGGAGTCAGCTTCTCTAGTGGTAAAAACAGGTTGATCAACCACAATCATTTTGGGATTCGTTGGCTTTTCCTTAAACACACTACTGGTGTCTTTACCTCGACCATACTCCGTTTCAGTTAAAATCTCTTCAGCCGCCTGAGTCGATACGATCGCTTTTTTTTGTTCATAGTCCCATCCCCTGACCTCAACGCTGCTGACTTGTTCAGCGCTGCTGACCCGGACTTGAAAACTATGTAAGTCTGTCAACCATTTTAGAGAAAGTGATTGATCGACTGTCGGCCGACGAAAATTCAGTTTGCCATCTTGGACAAACAGTTCAAATCCATTACGCGCCGCCCTTTCCCTTAAAAATTCCATATTGGTTTGATTTTCTTGAAAAATATAATCATGGGGCGGGCCACTGTTATCAATTGTTCCGGGGGGAATGCCGACTTCACCAATCACTTTTCTAACCACATCACTGTCGGTCATATTCTGGAATGAGCGGTTAAAACGCCCTCGATTAAGCCGATGGGAAACATCATAGCCCCGCACAATAATCGGAGCTTGGGAGCCCGATGTAAAGTGAGCCTCAATCGCCGTAATTTCAGCTTTTAGAACGCTCCCTTCAATTTGTTCTTCATATTCTTGAGCTTTAGTGGCGGTCGACTTAAAGCCAATTTTGACCGACTTACCAATTTCAAACAGATCTTCATGCTGCCAGAACTTCTCTGCTTTCTGTCCAGGCGCGTAAGAGTTGTTGATCACCAGGGTAAACATGCTAGGTAAATGTAGGCTCTCTTCAACAACCACTTGAAGGATATCTTCCATGAGAGAGTCAGGAGCATTTTGCCCTTGAATATTAAGTGTAATTTCCGATATATAGGTGGATTGGGGCATTGTAGTCGCAAATCCTCTGGTTTAACCGTTATGTAGGGAGGCGATATATTGCGTCGCTATTTAAGTTAAATATGTCAAGTAAATATGTCAGGGCTGGTTCGGCGTTGGCCCGCTGTAGGAAGTGTCACATCTAGGCTGATGGTGGGTGTAAAGATTTCGACCTGTTCCAAAGATAAATTGATGCTCGCCCTGACTGGCGTGCCATCAGGCAAAAAGAGGGAAAGCTTAAAGTCGAGTTGTTTCACAAAGCAGCGGAGATATTGGTTGGCTCCCCAGGTAAAGAGATAAATCGGCGGACGCTTATTTTGTCCTTCTCCGAAGGTGGCAAACTTGACTGCTTTGCTAAATTTGTCCAAATAGGCCAACACACTGCCACCTGTTTCATAGGTGTCAAAAATAATATTGTTAATGGTTAGACTATAGGGATTTGGATGCTTAAAGCTAGTTTTATTTTGGCCCGATTCAGTGCGCGCACCTTCTGCTTGTTCTAAGCTCATGCTGCGGCTGAAAGAAATTTCATTGGGGTTGAACATAAATTCAATATCTTCACCCCCTTCAATCGAGATCAATTCTGCTTTTTGAAGTTGCTTCATTGGATCCTCCCGTTCTGATGGTCATCTGTCATTACTGAAATCGGCCTGAGCCAAATCGCCCCAGCCGCTCCCGTTCGATGGCCAGTCGCTGACGCACCATTTGATACATCACCTGGGCTAATTTATCTAACTTTGCTGCAGAGCCCTCTGTTGTGTCATCTCCTGGTTCAGACACCTCTCCATCCTGCTCAGAACTGACGTTGTCGTCAGCGGCAACCAATCGTTGAATAACGGTTGGCGACAGGCTAGAGATCTGCAGCGCATTGGGTTGCTGCTGAATTTTCGGGGTTGGAGTCTCTAAGGCGTGGAGGTTGGGGAAGGGATCTTTGAGGGCGATCGCGGCCGCAACAGAACGAGCTGTTTCCGTTGACGAAGGGATGGCGGCTGGCAGTCCAGTGCTGGCCGATCGCCCTTGAGATGAGGTCTGAATGGTTTGATGCGGAGCAGATTGCGCCAACAAATCTGCGATACTATCCCATGATTGGCGTGTCGCCATCCTGCGTGAGGGTTCAGCCGCCTTTTGGCGGACCCAAGGCGAACTGGCTGTCGCGGGACGGTTCTCTCGGGAAAGGGGTCCCTTTACTTGCCGCTGTATCCTTTCGCCCAGATCCGATTCAGCATCATCATCAAACGAGTCTAAGAGCTGACTAAGCTGAGCGGCCTCTTCAGGCGTCGCCTCTGTTCCTGTCTGTAGAGGTAGGGAGTCGGCTGAGCGCTGCTCAGCTGTAATTGGGGCATTAGGCGGGGATGACTCTATCCCACTTGCTAGCCGCCCAGCATCGGAATTGCCCTCGTCTGCTGACGGATTCAGCATCAAGGGCGATCGCAGAGGGGTAAACACCCCAACATATCGAACGACTTGGGGCAACGCCACAGACTTTTGCACCGTTCTATCGCCCGAAAGAAAAGGGCGTTCCATTGCCAGATCGACAACTGACGGTTCTGACTGGGTTTGGGGTGACGACGCCACAGTCCCAGGGGAGGAGGGCCGATCGCCATCGTTAGAAGAGGGCTGGGAGGTTTCAACCGGATCACTGGCTAACTCAAGGGGAATCGAGGTCTGATCTGCCGCTGCAACGCTAGGTGGCTGTGGTTTCCGCTGGCTCGTTGGGGGGGCAGGGAAAGCAGGGGGGGCAGGGGAAGCAGGGGGGGCAGGGGAAGCAGGAGTGGCGGCGGGGGAACTAAAAGGCGTTGCGATTGTTTCCGGGCTATCTATATCTACAGGCGTGGTTGGATGGGCGATCGGGGTGGCTAGGGACTCACTGGCGCGGGTTTCTGCAGGGGCGATCGCCTCTGTGGCGGGACTGTCGGATGCACTGGGAGATTGGGGTTGGCGTTGTATCGTTATTGATTCGGTTATTTCGGGGAATGAGGAGTGGTTAGGGCTGGCAGGATCTGTTGCCGTTTCCTGACTCTGACTATCTTCTATCGGTGTCGTTGGAGAAGTAGGAGGGGCGATCGGGCTGGCTAGGGACTTACTGGCAGGGGTCTCTAAAGGGGCGATCGCCTGAGTGGAAGGACTATCAGATGCGCTGGCTGATTGGGGTTGCCGTTGTATCGTGGTTGATTCGGTTGATTCAGAGAATGGGGCGTTGGAGCTAGTCAGATCTGTTATCGTTTCCTGACTATGACCCTCTTCTATCGGTGTCGTTGAAGAGGCGGGAGGGGCGATCGGGCTGGCTAGGGACTCACTGGCAGGGGTCTCTGCAGGGGCGATCGCCTCTGTGGCAGGAGTGTCTAATGAACTAGCTGATTGGGGTTGTCGTTGTAACGTTGTCGATGCAGTTGATTCAGGGGATGGAGGGATGGGGCTAGCAGGGACTATTGTCGTTTCCAGCCTATCTTCTATAGGTATCGTTGGAGAGGCAAGAGGGGCGATCGGGCTGGCTAGGGACTCACTGGCGCTGGCTGCTGAAGGTTGAACAGCCTCAGGGGTAGGAATGGCTGATGACCTGAAGGATTGTGGCGCAGGCTGCACCGTTGTCGATTCAGGCGATGCGGAGGATAGAGCGCTGGAAATGGCCGGGTCTGTGGTTGTTTCCTGGCTATCCACAAGCGTTGTTGGAGAGGCGATCTCCTGGGTTGGCGATGGACTTGAATGGGTCTCTGAAGGGGCGATATCTTCCGTGAAAGAAATTTCTGATGCGCTGGCTGATTGCGGTTGCCGTTGCCCGGTTGTTGATTCTGAGGCGGCAGCGGTTGGGTTGGAAGGCGCCGTTGTCGTTGCTCGACCATCTGCAGTTGTAGCTGGGGGGGCTATCGCACTAGGCGGCGACGGACTGGAAGCCGTTTCCGAAGGCCTAATCTCGGCGGCGGGAGAGACGTCTGAAACTGAGGATATCGGTGTGGATGCTGAGGGTGGCTCTAGACCTTTCTCTAGAGGCGTTGCAGCATCTTGGATCGGTGCTCTCTGGAGGAATTCATGAGCTGGATCAGTGGCGCGATCGGGCGTAGGAGGGGTGGCGAGATCGACCTCAGAGGACAGCTCAGAAGAGATGGAAGGGCTAGGCGATGGGGTAAGGTTGGAGGCAGACGTTTCGGTTGGCGTTTCTGCAGCCTCAGGTGGCTCGGCGGTAAGCTCTGCGGGGGCGCCGTCAGAGGCAGACTGGGATACCTCAGGGATGGTTTGGGGCTGAAGTATCTCAGTGACAGGAGACGATGCGCTTTCAACTGGGTTACTGGCTAAATCGAGGGGAATCGAGGCGGGATCTGCCGCCGCAACGCCAGGTGACTGTGGTTCCCGCTGTATCTTTGGGGAGGTAGGGGAGGTGAGGAGGGGACTGGCAAAGTCTGTTGTCGTTTCTGGGTTATCTTCTATCGGAGTCGTGGGAGGAGTTATGGGACGAGGAGTTAATGCACTGGGACTAGTTTCTGAAGAGGCGATCGCTTGAGTGGCGGGACTGTCGGATGGGTTGGCTGATTGGGGTTGCCGTTGTATCGTTGTCGATTCGGTTAATTCAGAGGGTGAGATGTTGAGGTTGGCAGG
>JAKSDM010000470.1 GCA_022360135.1 Pseudanabaenales cyanobacterium
TGCTACAAAACGGTGTTGGACCGCCAAAGATAGAACAGGTTTCCCTTAGCTCCAAAGATAAGTAGGTAGGCAAAATTAATTACAAAGTCGATACGCAGTCCCCACAGAATGTCATGTTGAGTGGAGCGAAGCGAACTCGAGACATCTCAGACTTTAGCGGGAGATTGAGATTCCTCGCTAAGCTCGGAATGACACTTGGTCTCATTGAAATTTTCAATGCACAGGTACTTATAAGGATGGGCAAAGGTCGTTAGACCCTGCCCATCCTTATATCCGCCCTCATTTTGCTAAGCGATAGACGCGCTTCACTTTGCCCATCCTACGTATGTGTTGCTGAGGCGGTGCTCAGGATTCGCGTCCTTAGAATCTCTTAAAAGGGTCTACCCTCTATTGATTCACGCTCCACTCACTTTAGACGACGATGAGTAAGTGCCTGCGCCATGAAGTTTGCAGATTGGATGGAGCTACTCAGGAGGTTTCAGCGGCTTTTATCGGTAATTTATTTTGCCTACCTACTTACGATTACGCAAAGCAAATTTCTTAAGATAAGAAGGTTTCCTACCATAAAAAGCTTTCTTACCATAAGAAGAAAGTTTCTTACGATAACATCCTCCCGAAACCAGCTCCAAATCCTCCATACTTAACTCCGCACTGCTATCTAACTTGGTCATGTTTTGGCATGCTTTGTTGTTGTCTAGTTGATTGTTTTGCATTTTTTGCGTTCCTTAATCTCAACAATTGAATGATATCGAGCTAGGGAGCAAGTCCACATCGAATAAATGTCATGCCTAAACGATGACAGGTGTCATGTCTTCGTAGTCATTCCTGAAGTCCGCTCCATTCCCGCAAAATCGGCAACAAAAACGTAATCGGCGCCCGTTCTTCCACTGTGATATGGGCCGTAACAGTTGTGCCCAGGGTTAATTCCAAATCAGGGCCCTTAGACGAAGACCATTGATAGCCGCTAAAGGTGTCCGGATCGGGATTGAGCTGAGTGATCACTTCAATCTTTCCACCCGACTGGCCAATCAATTGATCCGCCAGGTCAGGATTGCCCACCACCGAGGCCGCCCCTTCCCGTGTGATGGGAAAAGATGAGACAGACAGCACGTTCCCCACAATGCTGCCAAAGCGTTCCCGCTTGACGGGGCTAGGCGAGACTAACACCTTCATCCCCGGTTGAATTTGTTTGCCATCCTGAACTGAGAAATAGAGCACACTGGTTTCAACAATGGGATCGTCTGTCCCGGCCAATTGAATCGTGCCTATATGGGCGCTTGGGGCGACGACTTGGCCCTCACTGACGGTAATTTCGACGATACAGCCCGCATGGGGGCTTTTGATTTGGCTGTTGTCGGTAATTTGGCGATCCAACTGGGCCAGGGTGTGCTGCACCGTCTGAATTTCTCGATTGCGGGTTTGGCGAGCTTCCAGGTTGTCTTGCTCCAGTCGCTTACGGCGGGTTTGTAATTCTTCTAATTGGGCCTGACGTTGAGAGATGGCATCGAGATTTTCCTCATAGCGCTGTTGGGTTTCGATTTCCTGTAGGTTCAGTTGCTCCAGCTCGGCTTCGAGCTTGGCGATATCTTGATGGGCCTGACGGGATTGGAGTTCGATCTCAAATAGCGCGTCCTGGGAGAGTGCGCCCGCCTCGACTAATCTCTGTCGATTTTGCACTCGATTGTCATAGATCGGGGCTAATTCTTGGACGTCTTGCAGCTGCTGCTGCAGACTGATGCGCTGCTGCGAGATCACTTTCAATCCCTCAGTTTGCAGGATTGGAGTGAGGGACTGAGCATGCTGTAACTGTTGCTGCAAACTAGTCTGCTGGGCTGCGATTTCAGCCTGTTCAAGGGCCGTGCGCTGGGCTCTAACCTGGCCATCTTCGTCAGCCTGCTGCTGAAGCTGAATCAAGGTTTCTTGCTGCTGCTGGCGCTGTTGCTTGAGATCAGACGGGTCAATTGTAGCCAAGACCTGATTGCGCTCGACGCATTCCCCGGCGTTGACAGTCAGGGTTTGTAATTGGCCCGAAACCGGTGATTGGATCTGAATGATGCGATGAGGGTTAATTAATATCCCTTGACCCGTTACGTTCATCGGCAACCGTCCTGCCAGGCTCCAGATCACCCCCAGGGTCGTCATAGATCCCAGAACTGCTAAAGGAGCCCAATCCTGAGGACGAATAATCCGCACTGCTTTATCCAAGCGCTCGGGAGATGACAGTCGCTCTAATGCCTTTGGGCGAAATAGTCGGTTTTTAGGATCCATTGCGATGGTAAATGCTTAACTGAAAGACTGTGATTAGAATAAAATGCGCCCTGGTTAATTAAGTGGCGCAGAGTACAAAATGGAACAGACCTTAAAGTTTGGTATCCCTCGCAACAAAAGCCTGAAATTAAGCAAGTTGGAGATTAAGCAAGTTGGAGATTGAGACTGTATTCCACGTCAATGAGCACTGCTTATTTGCCGAGTCATCAGGCGCTGAAATATCCCCGGCTGTTCCATCAAGTGCTCAAAGTCGCCTTGTTGAACAATTCGGCCTTTTTCCAGCACATAAATGCGATTGGCATGGCGAATTGTACTTAATCGATGGGCGATCGCAATCCGCGTCACTTTCATCTGTTCCAGATTCTTACTAATTAACGCCTGAGTTGGGTTATCCAGAGCACTGGTGGCCTCGTCCA
>JAKSDM010000662.1 GCA_022360135.1 Pseudanabaenales cyanobacterium
AGTTTGGAGCATCCTTTGACTCAGAAACGCCTCATCAAAGCCCTACTCTTTTAATCTCCATCAGCTAATCTCTATCGGCCCTGCCTCAAGGAGCAGGAGCCTGCGCCTCTATTAAGCCTCTAAGGCTTTACCGCCCTCAGACTGATGAAAGCGATCGGGCAAAATCCAACATAGAATTGGACAAAGGACAACGCTCATAACCGTTACCACAAGGATGATTTCAAATCCATCTAAGAGTGCAGCGTTAATCATTTTCGCCTCCATGAAAAGTGATTAGAGTTGCAGCGCGTTCCTTCAGGACATCTCCCTACTTCCGCCCTTTCCTCAGTTAGCTACCGATTATTAACATCAAATTTCGGAAAGAAGGTGAACGATTCATTTATTTCTGTATCTAGGTTTACAGTCTGCTCCAAAAATATTCAAGACCTCTACTGATTTCTTATTAGATCTATAAATAAGTTAGGTAAATCGCCTTCGTCGATTATTCTCAGAATGGTCAACAACTCTTTTGTGCGATTTTCTATGACTGCTGAACACTGGTTTGATTACCCAGTGCGGGTACAACCCCACCATACTGACTATGCTGGCATCGTCTGGCATGGAACCTATATTGCCTGGATGGAAGAAGCTAGAGTGGAATGCTTGCGATCGCTCGGGATTGAATTTGCCGATTGGGTGAATTTGGGCTTTGATTTGCAAGTTGTCGATGTATCGCTACGCTATCGCCATCCGCTGCGGATGGGCATGAAAGCCTGTGTAAAAACTCGTCTGGAGAAAGGCTCGGGGGTGAGGCTAAACTGGCGCTATGAAATTCAAGCGCTGGAAATCCAGGAATTGTGTGTGACCGGTCAGGTAACCCTCGTCCCCATCGATAGTAAAAAGGGGAAAATTATGCGTCGCTTAACGCCTGATCTCCAGAGCGGGTTGAATAAATTAATGGAAAAGTTTCAAGCCGAGATTTAATCTGCATTTTGACGATCCCTGGCCCAAAATGCTTAAACCCTCTATGCCAGAAAGCTTTCAGTGATTTTGAGCCAATCACATTGTGTTTTTATCCACCCAGTCCAGAACAAAGTCAGCATAAGGAAGGTGAGATTTGGGCAAAATCCTGGTGAATAATCCAGGTTAAGTGATATGGGGTCCTACCATGCAAAAAATGGTTAAGTTTCCATTTGGCATGCCGATAGTTTCAGCCTTTCGCCAGTGGACATCCTGCTCCGCAATGGTATTTAGCGCACTGTTCCTGAGCGCTTGTGGCGGGATAGGCGGCAATAGTCGAGGCCCGGAATTTCAGATCAACTTCCGGGTTGGCAGCGCTTTGGCAGAGTTCTGTCAGCGGGCGGCAGAGCGGTTTAATCAGCAACGCTTCCCATTGGAGACTGGCGAAACCATCTCCTTAACCTGCGAAGCTCAAGGCAGTGGAGATGTGGTTGAAACCGTGATTGCTCTAGCTCAACAATTCCAGGCTGGCGCGCTTTCAGGCGATGCGCCTGAACTTCCCACCCTGATTTCAGTTGACGGAGAAATCTATCATAGCCAATTGATTTATCGGATAGATCAGATTTTTCCAGGCCAGAATTACATTCCAGCCATTCCAGATGCGCCCCTCTTAGCCAATAGTCCGATGGTGTTTATGACCCCATCGGAACTAGCGCCTGGATTACGCCAGGTTGATGATTTGTTCCAATTACTGGTGACGGCAGAAACCCACAAAGACTTGGATCCAACCAGCCCCAGCCAAAAAATTTATTATGTCCACACAGCCCCTAGCCGCTCAAACTCTGGATTGCAGACTCTGGCGTCACAATTTGCCTCGGTTTCGGATAAGCGTCCGGAAGAATTGACTATTGCAGATATCAACCGCCATCAAGCCCAGATTCAGCAGATCCAAGACAAAATCACCCGTTATGGCGCCTCTACCAATTCTCTGGCTAAAGCGATGGCGGAAAATGGTCCCTTCTGGGCCTCAATCGGTTCAGTCTATGAATCTTCCATCATTGCCGTGAATAGTAATCTGCCACCGGGGCAAACCCGTTATCAGGCAGTTTATCCTCAGGCCACCTTCACCTCAAATATGCGGGGAATTCTGCTTAAAGCACCCTGGGTGAGCCAGCAGGAGAAGGCTGCCGCCGAACAGATACTCACCTATTTACAATCCTCAGAAGCCCAGCAGATTGCAACTGATCTGGGTTTGCGGCCAGGTGCGCCGGGGGTGGCTCTAGGGCCTAAGTTTTCCCCTGAGTTTGGGGTTGACCCCCAAGCCAGC
>JAKSDM010000820.1 GCA_022360135.1 Pseudanabaenales cyanobacterium
ATATTATTTGCCCAGTCTAACCAAGAGATTCATTGCCAGGCTGAGAAGTCAATTCTTGACGTCGCTGAGCAAGCTGGAATAAATATGCGTAGTGGTTGTAGACAGGGGATTTGTGGAACCTGTAAGACCCGCAAGCTAGAGGGCGAGGTTAGATATGAGGCTGAGCCTGAAATCCTCGATCAGAATGAACGCGAAGCCGGATTTATTCTTACCTGTGTGGCTTTTGCTGATGGCAGAGTAGTGGTGGCGGCTTAACCCCTTAAAAAGGGTAAATGTGTTTTTAGGCGCCTCCATAGCAGAAATTTTAGACAATCCGTTTATAGAATTGGCTGCATAGCCATTCAATCGGATCTGATTTAGATATTCCTCAATGTTAATTAAACCAGGAGATTCAAATGCACTCTGAGAGCGACCAATGGGTTGGCGAGAATCAGCGTTACCACCTCGAAAAACGGTTGGGAGGGGGGGGTATGGGCGATGTTTTCTTGGCGACCGATATTCGGTTGGGTAAATCAGTCGCCCTCAAACTGCTGAAAGAATCTTTGGCGGGCAGTGATGAGATGAGGATGCGATTTGAGCGCGAACTGGCGATTTGCGCCGCCCTCAAAAGTCAGCATATTGTTCAAGTTAGTGACTATGGCATCACGTCAGATGGACATCCGTTTTATGTGATGGAGTATCTCCAGGGACAAACCCTGGAGGCATTGCTGCGGCATGTCCATCGGCTGCCTGTACATCAGGCTTGTCGTATCGTCACCCAGCTTTGCGCTGGCTTACAGCCAGCTCACGAAGGCGTCTTTCTGAAGCAAGAGGGGCGAGGAATTCGGGAACGGATTAAAGTGGTCCATCGTGACTTAAAACCGGCCAATATTTTTCTAGTGCCCACCGCACTTGGAGATTTGGTGAAAATTATTGACTTTGGCATTGCCAAACTCCGTCATCTTCAAGCTGAGTATACGAACGCGACTGAGGTCTTCCTCGGCACCTGCCACTATGCGGCCCCAGAACAACTTGAAGCAATTAGAGATCTCGATGAACGGGCGGATATTTATAGCTTGGGGTTGATACTTTACGAAATGCTGACGGGGGTTGATCCGTTTGGCATGAATTTTAAGCAAACCCAGGTGAGTGGAGAGCGATGGATTTTCGCCCATGCCGCCAAGTCACCCCAGCCGCTCAGTTCGCAACCGGGCTGTGAAGAGGCTTCCCCGGAACTCGAGGCATTGGTGTTGCGATGTTTACAAAAATCACCCCAGGATCGGTTCGCCTCCGTACAGGAGTTGAGTCAAGCACTGAAAACAGCTGTCTCTGGACTATCTGAAGTGAACAGTTCTCAAGACGGTTCTCAATTGCTTCAACAAACGCCGCCGCCAGATTGGTCCTCGGCAAATTCCATCCAAACAGTAGTAAAAAATATTCCTGTTTCAGCTGATTCTGTTTTAGCTGATTCTGTTTCAGCTGGCCCCTTTGATTCGCCCTCAGTTGACTCTGCGGCTAGTCAATCAAAACTCGAAAACACCAGTCATTTTGCCAGACCGCGCCACTTGAATCGGTGGTTGTTGGGGGGAGGCGCGGTTATGGTTATGGCCTTGGGAATGATCGCTATGCTAAGGTTTATCTCCTCAAATGGACCGCAAGCCGAACAAAAGATGGGTGAGACCCCAACTTTTTCGTTTGACCAATCGTTATCTGGCCATACGGATGATGTTTGGTCCGTTGCTATTAGCGCTAATGGACAGACCTTAGTAAGCGGCAGTGAGGACCAGAGCATCAAGGTTTGGGATTCTCAGACGGGCAAACTCAAGCGTACGCTGACCAACCATTCTGGAGCTGTCCAATTTGTCTCCCTTAGTCCTGATGACCAAATGCTGGTGAGTGCGAGCGCTGATCAGACCATTAAGGTTTGGGAGCTTCAGACCGCAAAGTTGATACACACGTTGGAAGGTCATCAAGCCCCCGTTTGGTCTGTGGCGATCAGTCCAGATAGTCGACTTCTGGCGAGCACCAGCGCGGATAGTACAATCAAGCTGTGGAACTTTCAAAGCGGGAAGCTGATCCGCAAGCTGCAACGGCATACTGATTGGGTATTTTCTGCCGCCTTTAGTCCTGATGGCCGTTTGCTAGCTAGCGCCAGTCGGGATAAGACCATTAAGATTTGGGATGTGGCGATCGGACAGGAGCTGAAAACGTTGAAAGGTCACCAAGATGCGGTCCGGGCGATCGCATTCGATCCCCAGGGACAACGACTCGCTAGCGCCAGTTGGGACAGCACCGTCAAGCTCTGGGACTGGCAAACGGGGGAGGAGCTGCATACTTTCTCAGACCATACAGGTCAAGTTATCTCACTGGCCTTTAGTCCAGATGGCGCCACCCTTGTGAGTGGCAGCGCCGATCAAACCCTTAGACTTTGGGATATCGGCAATCAAACCCTGCTCGACACCCTTTCCGGCCATGCAGATCGGGTTTTATCGGTGGCGTTTGATGCTTCAGGGCAGACCCTGGTTAGCGGTAGCAGAGACACCACCCTCAATCTTTGGCGCTGATCTCAATTCTATTGCGTTTTCATCTGCATTGCCTAAACCCCATACCCTATACCCTACCCCCCACCTTGCTAATATGTATTCCACCCAAGCCGGAATTGCTATATACCGAACTGTACCGACGCTCTAGTCAGACTGCAGGTTGGCGACCCCCGCCTCCACCTGCGATCGCCATGCTTGGTAAGCTTGCCGTCGTTCTTCAGAGTTAAACCACTCGACAAACTCACCCACTTCCTTGTTGTCTTGTAGGGCTTCTTGATACCACAGGTAGTCAATTTCTTCGGTGAAAATGGCAATTTCCTCTGCTGTAGTAGGCAAATCTGAGGAACTGATAACGGCTTCCCACGCTTCAGGTCCTAGCTGGGTAACCATATCCTCACAGGCAATTTTGACGTAGATATTGCTTTCCTTTCTGCAGTCTGAAACGTCTACGCGCTGCCAATCGTCAATTTGTTTCCGTAAGCTAACATCTGCTTCGAAGGTTAGACTTGAAGAACTGGTCACATTATCGCCGCCAAAGTGATCAATTCGAAAGTGCATGCGTTCATCGACTAACCTGTGGGCTGCCTGGTAAGGGTCTTCAGGTAACGGGCTAGAATTCTCTAAGATAATTTCCCAAGCTTTTTCACCTAGGTGCTTAATTGTGTCATGACACACATAAGCAATAATTTGTTCATCAGTTGATTGACAATCACCTTGATTTTCGGACGGTGATAGAGTCTGTTGCTTAAGTCGATCTAGTTCCAATTCAGCCTTATAGTGAACATTCTCTTGTATTTCTGCAAACAGTTTAGCTGCTTCAATTGCATCAGGATTTGTGGATGAGTTTGGGGCCTCAGCAGTGCTCGCAGATTCAGCTTTGGAGTCTAATTCATTGGGCGCATTTGCTGTGGTTGACACCGTGCATCCGATCGTGCTCAGAGAAGTAACTAGCAGGATTAAAACTTCAAGCTTAGACATCTCCTGATCCCTCCTAAAGTACGTAATTCTTGATACAAATTCAATGGCTAAATTTTTCAGGTTTGCTATTGTGAATTTTCCTACTATTTGTCCGGTAAAGTCTAGTTGAATCTCCATCTTTCCTGACTCCCCTTACAGTCAGTCTCTACTCAAAGGCGCTGTGAAAAGTCAGAATTGAGGCTGAATGATGTTTGCAAGCGAACCGCTATATCTCAACCCCGGCGCAAGATTGTCCGGAGATTAAATTTAAGTTAAGAAAGTTTAATATTGTAAATGGCTATTTTGCTGAGGACTCCAGCACCGTGCTTCTTATTCTTGGATTAGTTAGTTTTGTAGGCTGGTCTATCAGTATGTTATCGGGCGGCGGCGGCGCCCTGATTTTAATTCCGCTGGTCAATCTCCTATTGGGCGCTCAGGCGGTCGCTCCAGTCGTTTCTATTGGGATATTGGTGAGTAATACTCAACGCACCCTGGTTTTTTGGCGCCAGATTGATTGGTCGGTGGTGGGGTGGTATTCGGCAGGGGCGATCGGGGGCGGCGTCTTGGGGGCCTATACCTTCACTCAAATCAACTTGGCATGGCTGCAAATTATGATTGGGCTGGCGCTGCTGCTAATGGGGGCCAACTATTGGTTGGGCAGCCAAGAGCGCATCTTCAACATTCAAACCTGGCAGTTTCTGCCTATGGGGTTTCTCAATGCTTTTGGCTCCGGTTTAATTGGCAGCACTGGCCCGATTATGAATCCGGCCTATCTGAACTATGGTCTGGTTAAAGAAGAAATGATTGCGACCAAAGCCGTTAGCGGGGCATTTGTCCATATTATCAAAATTGTCGCCTACGCTGCCTTGGGGGCTTTGAGTTCTGCCTACTTGATCTACGGCTTGTTAATTGGCTGTGTGGCTATTCCCGCCAACTGGTTGGGCCAACTTGCCCTGGATAAAATGAGCAATGACCAATTCCAGCAAGTGGTCTGGACGTTTGTCGGCCTGAGCGGATTGCTAATGCTTTGGGGACAGCGCCAGCTACTGTCTTTGGGGTAGACAGCCTATCCCTAGCAATGGTTTCTAGTAGCTGTAACGCCTGTCGGGCATGAGCGGCCAATAATAATGATTGTCAAAGCTATCCCATCAAGCCAGAAAAAATATATCGATTTTGTGCATACAAATTATTCACGTTATGTGTTGGTCTTCAATCAAGTCCTCACTAGAGTGGTGTGTATACAAACAAATCCTACAATTCGCCGCTACTCCAGGAGGGCATCGCGATGAACAGCTACAGTCGCCATCCAAATCAAGTCAAGCTGGATATTGAACGAGAGAAATTAGAGCGCCTGTTTGATCAGTCTAGAGCCCTTCGATATCAGCAATCTAGACTTCTCTTAGGACTTAAGCAAATCGGGTCGTGGCTGCTAAAAGTGCTTATATCAGGGAACGAACCCCGCATTTGGATACACCAAAGCTCAACCGGAAAACGTTGGTGTGCTTACGATCCAATCACCAAGCACTCAGTTTCGTTGGACTCCGAGGCAGAGCTGAGAGTTTGGTTAGAAAAGAGATATTATCAGTAATTGCTGGCCACTGCCATCGCTTGCTCCAGCGTATTCCCTAATTTATCGGCAATTCCCTCAATCCAAGCTTCGTCCTGCTTGGTGTAGCTGCGGGGGGCATTGGCGGCTAGAATCAAAACTCCCTGAGCGCCCATTGGCTGACAGATCAGCCCTTGGGTGTTTTCAGGTAAATAGTCGAACTCAATGCGGCCTGGATAGAGCTTCAGGTTTACCAGGTACACCGGCCTGCCTTTCTCTAGTACGCGGGTCAGAATGGGGCCAGGCTCTACTGTCTGAGCTTTACCTAAAACGCCTCGACGCATCAATACATTGCCTTGGTAGTAAACCACAATGGAGCGGGTGACGGTGTTTGTCAAAAGTAGATGGGACGCCCAGGCTAACTCAGTCTTGACGGCGTCTGATAAA
>JAKSDM010001024.1 GCA_022360135.1 Pseudanabaenales cyanobacterium
TAAAGGTCGTTAGACCTTTACCATGATGACACCCATCATACTCAGAGTGAGAATCATCTACCCTCTGCCCCCCAAGTCAGCCGAGTGAAATTGCCGATTGCTAATTACTCATGCCGATTAAGCAATTTGGCGGAAGGGTTTAACAGAGAGACATTCTAAGATTGTATTGCAGGCGCTTAAGGTGTTTATCGACTGTATTGTCTAAGGGGCGTTGATTGGGCGCATCAAGCATAAAATCTAAGAATTACTCCTACAGGGTACTGTCAAGCTCTTATGAATTGTTCATTCTAGACAATAAGTATGTCAGCTTTGCTTTCCATCAGGGCGCCATATCCACAGAATATTGAATTGTTCCTCTCAGAAAATAAATCGGTTAGCTTTGCCGATCAATTAGGGTGCAATACCTAGCAAAGTAGCAGCAGCCAGTTTGGAAGCATTTAACAGACGGCTGTTGAATCAAACTCTCAGGGGCAACTGAAGCTAGGATCTTGACTTCTCTAAAGCTGATTTGAAGCGGTTTACTTTCTTGGGTAAAGATACGGACTTTAGGGTCTCGAATTATACGGATGCTCAGTAAACTTTTAATATTGAAGTTCGAGAGCTTATCGCTATAGCTAGCGTCCAAATTGAAGAAAACCATGGAAATGCATCTACTTTGCCCACTTAACCTTTTCGATGAAGAAGCAATAAAGAACCTCAGCGGCTAACCCAACTAAAACTCAGTGGTGAATAAATTTACTGTAAAAACACTCAGTTTTTTTCGCAATTTATCCAGCAAATACATTAGTTAAATTCACCATCACACTATTATTTCAAACATGTGTCTCCCACCTTATTTCATGATGTTCGGAGTCATGCCTACAGAAAACTGTGAGGTGTCTCAGTCGGTGGGAGTTGACAACGGATTGGAGGCTGGCATTCTACCAAGGTCTAAGCTTTTTTACCCGAATCAGCATTTACATAGTTAATACTTCTAATCAAGGTTGGAGCTTCGAGAATGAGTCTACCCCGCATTAATGTGATTGACTCCCCAGTGACTGCTTTGCCCTTTGAGCAGCAGATCAAACTCATGTTGAGCTGGGCTAAGTGTCGCGTCAGCAAGTTCGTCTGTGTAGCCAATGTCCACATGCTGGTGGAGGCTTATAGACACTCAGATTTGAGTTCGGTGCTCAAATCCGCCGATATGGTCACCCCAGATGGGATGCCGCTGGTATGGATGATGAGGTGTTTGGGGGTCCCAACCCAAGACCGGGTCGCCGGACTCGATATTCTTTTCGCTTTATGCCAAGCCGCTTCAGCCCAAGGCGTCAGCATTTTCTTCGTCGGCTCCACCCCCGAAATTCTTAATCGAATGCGAGCCAGACTGAATCGGGAGTTTCCCGATCTCCCGATTGCAGATATGGAGCCTCTCCCATTTCGGCCTCTAACGCCAGCTGAAGATCAAGCATTAATTGAGAAGGTGCATAACAGTGGAGCTGGCTTGGTGATGATCTCGCTTGGCTGTCCTAAGCAAGAACGCTGGATGGCTCAGCACAAAGATAAGATTCAGGCTGTGATGATTGGCTTAGGTGGGGCTTTCCCGGTTTCTGCCGGACTGCAAAAGCGAGCCCCCCGGTTAGTTCGCGACTTAGGTTTTGAGTGGCTGTATCGCCTTATTCAAGAACATCAACGGCTCTGTAGCCGTTACCGTGACACTATTCCTCCGTTTATTTGGCTCGCCCTAAA
>JAKSDM010001317.1 GCA_022360135.1 Pseudanabaenales cyanobacterium
CGGATCGATTGACGAAAATGCTCTGCTAGAAGCTTCTCTAGAAGGGGGCGCAGACTCTTATGAGTTGACCGCATTTGATCAGGACACCGAAGGCGCTGAGGTGTTTTCTCCTCCATCAGACTTGGAAACTTTAAACAATACTCTGAAAGCACACAACTACACTATCAGCCAAGTGGAACTGCGCTGGATTCCCAACAATACCATTGACATCACTGACTCTGATCAGGCGCGATCGCTGCTCAAAATGATGGACGCTCTGGAAGATCTTGACGATGTCCAGTCGGTCACCGCCAACTTTGAGATGTCGGATGAGCTCCTCTCTATCAGTATGGTTTGATCAGTCAGTGGGAGGTCGGGGAAGAGGTTTGTATACTGAAGCGCGATATCGTTTGGTGTTCTTCAACCTTAGTGCGATCGCCCCCCCAGCCAAAACCGCCCCAGTCATAGAAAGACCCACCGCAAACCCTTAAAATGGATAAGGTTAAGTATTATTACTGCTGGCGAAACTTGCACAGATTCCCAGGGATTCCTTCAAATCAGCTGCTATGACGCTTGATCAACTGCCAGAGATCGCCCCCCCGCAAAAGCCGTCTCAGTTAACCCAACCCCCATTAGATAGCTGGCGATCGCCAAAGCTGGACTACGACTTGGCGATTGTAGGCGGCGGTATTGTTGGACTAACCCTAGCCTGCGCCCTCAAAGATTCAGGATTAAGGGTGGCGCTAATTGAAGCTCAATCCCTAGAGCAAGCCGCTGCGCGTCGTCAGGCTTACGCCCTGTCCTTACTGTCAGGCCGAATTTTTGAGGGAATTGGGGTATGGCCTCAAATTTCGCCTAACATTACTCACTTTCAGCGGGTACGCCTATCGGATGCAGATTATCCTAAAGTGGTGGAATTTCGCCCAGAGGATCTCAAAACTGAGGCGGTTTATTATGGGGCTGAGCACAGTGTTTTGATCACCGCATTGCAGAATTGTGTGCGCCAATGCGGCACAGTAAATTTTCTCTGTCCAGCTCGGCTGATTTCGGTGGATTATCAACCGCAAGCGGTCCAATTAAAGATAGAGATGGCGGGACAAGTACAGACATTGCGGGCTCAGCTGATGGCGGCGGCGGATGGAGCAAGATCGCGAATTCGACAGCAAGCAGGGATTCGTACTGTTGGCTGGAAATACTGGCAATCCTGCATCACCGCTGTTTTGAAACCCGAGAAGCCCCACCAAAATATCGCCTATGAGCGTTTCTGGCCGAACGGTCCCTTTGCCATTTTGCCCATCCCCCATAACCGCTGCCAGATCGTCTGGACCGTCCCACACACTAAGGCGGAAACCATTTTAGCTCTGCCCAGCGACCAGTTTTTAGCAGAGTTAAGTCGTCACTACGGGAATCAAATGGGATCCTTAACTCTGGTGAGTCAACCTCGACTTTTCCAAGTGCAGTTGATGCAGAGCAACTGTTATGTTCGACCCCGGCTGGCATTGATTGGAGATGCCGCCCACTGCTGTCATCCCGTCGGGGGACAGGGACTCAACATGGGAATACGAGACGCCGCCGTCCTAGCTCAGGTATTACAAACCGGCTTCGAGCAAGGTGAAGATATCGGTGAGCTGCACCTGCTAAAACGCTACGAACGGTGGCGTCGCCGAGAAAATTGGCTGGTCTTGGGCTTCACCGATTTCCTCAACCGCTGTTTCTCTAACACCTTCTTACCGCTGGTGATTCTGCGTCGATTGGGTATTCAAATTTTGCAAACCATTCCACCCCTCAAGCGCCTGATGTTAAGGCTGATGACTGGATTTCTAGGGCGCATACCTGATCTAGCTCGGCATTCTGTAGAGAAATAGAGGCTCAAAATATGACCCATATTACTTGGCTGACGCCTAGCCACTTCACTATGCTGGGGCTGTTGTTGGGGTTTGCGATCGCCCATAGCGGTCTGGCGGCCTTACGTCCACGGGGGGAAAAACTGATCGGGGCTCGGGCTTACCGAATTCTGTTCGCCCTGGTCAGTCTGCCGCTGGCGGCGAGCTTGATTATTTACTTCATCAGCCACCGCTACGATGGCCTCAGGCTTTGGAATCTGCAAGGGGCGCCGGGTATGCAAACAACCGTTTGGGTGCTTTCGGCGATCTCATTTCTGTTTCTCTATCCGGCTACATTTAACCTGTTAGAGGTCGCAGCTATTCAGAAACCGCAGATTTATTTATACGAAACTGGGATTATTCGAATTACTCGCCACCCTCAAATGGTTGGGCAAGTCATTTGGTGTATTGCCCATACCCTGTGGCTGGGGACAACGTTTACGGTGGTCACCTCGGTTGGATTGATTCTGCACCATTTATTTGCAGTTTGGCACGGCGATCGCCGTTGGCGCTCTCGCTATGGAGAAGCATTTGCAGTAGTCAAATCTCGCACGTCTATCATTCCCTTTCTGGCCATCATTCAAGGTCGTCAATCGCTCAAACTAGAGGAATTTATGCGACCTGCGTATCTAGGCGTCACTCTTTTCGTATTATTGTTTTGGTGGAGCCATCCGACGCTGGTGCAGGCGGCTCAAGCGGCTGGTTGGTAAGTTTTTAATAAAATAGGAATTAAATTGAGTATCAATACTCATTTACTTCTTGTCCATTCAATATTAGTGATGTTATGGAGAGTGGAAAAGGGTTAGGGTCTACTCACGTCAAGAGCCTGACTTACTCTACAATGATCCCAAAGCAAAATTTATTAATCACTCCTTTAAAGCAATTATGTCCTTATCTGTTAACGACCAGACATTTAATCAAGAGGTTTTGAACTCATCTATTCCTGTCTTAGTGAATTTTTGGGCTCCCTGGTGCGGCTTCTGTCGCATGATTAAGCCCCTGCTAAACCACTTCCAAGCGGATTGGCAAGGCAAGGTCAAGTTGGTGGATGTGAATGCAGATGAAAACCTGCGGCTGGCCAACCTTTACCGGCTGACTACCCTGCCCACTTTGCTGTTTGTTGAAAACGGAGAAACCTGTGTGAAATGGGATAGTTTTCGAGGTCGGGATGAACTGCGTTTAGCCCTCGACTCTTTTATGCATAGTCGAGAAACCAACCCGCCTCTATCAACTTTAACTAAGCGGCGCACTGTGATGGAAATTCCCAGTCTAGACCGAAGTTTGTAAGTATCCCTCAATCAGAAAATCGTCGCCAATCCTGCGGACCTGAGTTTTCTCTAACCGGATCGCTTGAGTCATCTGCTCAAAACCCAAATCGCCAACCGGGGAAGGGGCATTATTGCCGCCAATAATTTTGGGGGCGATGAACGCCCATACTTTCTGCACAGTTTGATCGGCGATCGCAGCTGCCGTCAGCTGACCGCCGCATTCCCATAGCACCGAGAGGAACCCCCGATCGTAAAGGTGCGCCATCGCGGTTGCCGGGGTTAGGGTTGGCAATGCTACTATTTCCACTCCCCGATCCTGCAAGGTCTTTTGGAACTGAGGGTTTACGCCTTCTTGGGTGAAGACCAAGGTTGCGAATTCAGGCGTATCCCACAGCTGAGCCTGCGTCGGTAAATCCAAGCGACGACTCATCACCACCCGCAGCGGATTATGATCACTCAGCCCATGAGTGGTTAGC
>JAKSDM010001650.1 GCA_022360135.1 Pseudanabaenales cyanobacterium
CATAAACTTATTATGTCTATACAACTCAAATCTGGCTGCTAGCTGTGGGTAAATCATACCTTAACTGAAGCAGCCGAATCTGCTTCGCAGAGAGCACAGATGTGAGCAAAGCCAACTGGTTCCTCTACTGCGTTGGCCAAACGGGTTAAACAGACAAGCAGCGAGTAGGGGGGCATGCACCCCCCTACTCGCCCAATGGATAGTCCTGCACTCTTAAACGAAGGTGACGTTACTGTTGAAATCGAGAGAGTTCAGGTGCTCAAATTGAGCTACCAAGTCTTGGGTGATCCCGTGATAGAGGAAGACATTACCCGCTTGCGAAGACTGTTGGTAATCGGCGGCTGAGCCGTGGAGCTGAACCGTATCGATACCGGCGGTGAAGTCTTGGATGAGGGCGTAGTCGAGACTGCCGCCTGTGCTATAGAAGACGGTGTTGGCGTCTCCCAAGATGAACTGGTCAGCGCCGCTGCCGCCCATTAAGCTGTCTTGTTCGTTGAGGCCAACCGCAACGCTGTCGGTTCCATTGAGGATATCGTCGCCTGCGCCGCCATAAAGGGTGTCGTTTCCACCACCGCCAATAAGCTGATCATTACCCTCTTCAAGCTCTGAGGTGAACTGAAATTCACTGCCATCCTGTAAATGAACGTTGACATCATCCAGCAAAGCCCCTAAGCCATCGCTGTTGCCAATTGCCCGGAATTCCAACGCCGTACTGCTGCTATTAGCCGTGACATTGTAGGTGTAGGTTTGCCAATCATTAAGGCTGCCTCCCGAGCGGCTGATGGTATCCAGTAACTGCCCATCCCAATAAACGGCGACGCCATCACTCGAACTTGCTACGCCGGGGCGAGGGCTATAGGCGAAGGAGAGCTGATAAGAGGCTTGAGCAGTCGTGGATAGCGTTTGCACAACCCCACCATTCCCTACACTGTCAAGTTCCAGCCAAGCTGCGCCATCATCTGCATTACCCAAGATATTGGCGAGTTCTTGTACTTCAATCACAGACTGAATTGTCGGGCTCCATCCGATTAAGCCATTAGCATTTACATGTCCCCAGCTATTCACTGAAATTGAATTATCTTCAAAGCTGCCATTAGTGACAAGATTTGAGCTTAAGTTCCCAGTTGAAGTGAGATTAAACAGCGCTTCATTATACAAGGATTGAACAACATCCTCACTTAATGCCTCATTCAACACCACCACATTGCTTAATTCACCATTGAAGGCTCCATCCTGTGACCAGTGACTCTTACCAATGTAATTATGGGTGCGGATTTTAGACGCTGGGACAACATTACTGACAGCTTCACCAGCTAAGATTCCATTCTTGTAGACTCGTATAGTACCCGAGTCATCAATAGTTGTGCTCACATGAATCCAAGTATCTGTTTGCCAGAAGTTTTCAATCTCTAGCACACCGACAGTCTGACTGCCGTCAAAAATATGCAGACCTAGGGTATTCGATCCTTGTTTATTGCCTAACAGAATGTTGTTATTGGCCGGACCATCGCCAAAGTCAAATATGCGAGACCAGTAATTAAAACTGTCGTAATTCACCCAGGCGGAGAAGGTCATGGCCCCGCCGGTTTCTACACCCGTCAGTTCACCATAGTCATTGACGCCGTCAAAATCGAGCACGCCTGAAGAGGAGTCGGCTTGCAGGCCATTCATGAGGGAAATCTGGCTGGGGAAAAACTGATTAATTATTTTTTGATTAAAATTGCCAGATATTTGGCCAAAATCCCCATACAAGATGTCATCGCCAGAGTTGCCATATATAGTATCATCGCCTTCACCGCCGTAGAGGGTGTCATTTCCGCCAGCTTGATTAGCGTCAAACTCATCCTCACCGTAAAGGATGTCGTTGCCTAAGCCCCCATCCAGAATGTCATTGCCTGCGCCGCCCCTTAGAACATCTGCATTTCCCCCTGCCGGGTTGGTGATCTCAGGAGCAGACGGGGTTGGATCATCGACCGCAATAAACTGAATGTAGTCGATCGCGCCTTGCTCGCCGCCATCTTTAATCGCTGTCAGTTCAATTAAATCGGTTTGATTGATGTAGAGACCGCTGGCGACAGTGCGAGTAGTGAAACTATTAGCATTGACACTATTAGTGCCTAGATTTTGATCGGCAAACCAGCGATCGGCCTCTTGATTGTCGATATTGACAATAATTTCTGCAATCCCGTCATTTTCATCGTAGTAGCCTACGACGACATCGTAGTAACCTGACTCACCTGTAAACAGACTCGTCGCCTTAAATTGCCCAGAGTTGCTAGAAGCGCTACTATCATCATCATCATCATCACCGGAGCTGACAATGACAGGTTGGACCTGAACGAATTGATCGCCAGACGCAAAGGATGCCCCAGTAATATTCGCATCTATAGATAAATCCATGGATTCAACTTCCAGCTGGAAGGTAGAGCTGGAATTGGGTGTAGAGCTGGAATTAGCAGTAGAGCTGGAATTAGCAGTAGAGCTGGAATTGGGAATAAAGGGTTGGAATTCAATATAGTCTATAGCCCCATAGTCATACCCTTGCTTTAAGCTGGTGAACCGAATCTCGTCGCCGTTAGTAAGCGCGACGCCCGATATAGTGCGAGTGGTATAGGTGGCGGCGTTGATCGAACTAGAGCCCAAATTTTGATCCGCGACCCAACTCTCCAGTAGGTTTGTCCCTTGACTGATACTGAGTTGAGCCTGCCCGTCATTTTCGTCAAAGTAAGCCACGACAATGTCATAAACGCCCGTAGCTCCCGTAAAGGTCGTGACTCCTTCAACGGTGTTACTGGAGCTGGTGCTCGTGGAGCGAATGGCCCGACCTGTGGACGCCACGGTTGAAATATTGCTGGTATAGAGGTCTGAACTGCCGCTCAGGGTCATGTATTCGGCTTCAACCCGAATCGGCGCAGTGGGATCATGGGCGATAAATTCCACATAGTCGAGGTAAGCGTAGTCATAGCCTTCCCGGATACTTTGCAGAGTGATGTTATCTCCCGTGTTGACCGCCACGCCACGGGCGACGGTGCGAGTGACGAAATTGTCGGAGCCCGTATTGGAATCTTCGAGGTCTAGATCCGCCTGCCAACTATCCAGCAGTGTTCCTGATAGGGTTGCACTGTAGGAAGCAGCGCCGCCGTCGTCATCGAAGTAGCCGACTACAATGTCGTAAATTCCTGTAGCTCCCGTAAAGGAGGTTGTCGCCTTTAAGCCATCATTCTTATTCGAGGTATAAACGACGTAGTTGCCCGATGCAGCAGATTCGTACCTGTTGTGAGAATGTTGGCTTGCCGATAAATCCATGTCCTCCGCTTCAAATCGCAGGGATGGCAAGTCCGTTTCATCCGCCGTCAGAATACTTAAGCCTTGCTCGGTGGATTCTTCCAGGGTGAAATAGTCGATCGCAGCCTGATCGCCCCCATCGGCTAAGGCTTGCAGTTCTAGCACATCGCCTGCCGCCAAAATCACATCCAAGCCCAAAATCCGAGAATGAACTTGGTTATCATCCTGGTTAAACTGCCAACTGTTCAAGACAGTTCCGTTGAGCAAAACCGTCGCCTCCGCAACCCCATTGTCGCTATCAAAGTAATTAGCGTATAGATTATAAATTCCAGCGGTTTCAATCGTGATCTGGGCTGAACTGGGCGTTACCGTATTTGTCGCTGTCAACAAGCTATTCCCAGAAGCTGAAATGTCATAATTTGTCTCAGAAGCAATGCTATAGCCTCCACTGAAGGTCAGAGCTTCTGCTTCTATGCGCTGTGGGTTACTCTGACTTAGCTGGTTGCTGGTGACCAGGTTGACTGCATCAACTTCCCCTTGAATCTCAATAATGTTAGCGGTTGCGCCAAGGGTGTTTTGCAGCCAGATTGCCAGCTGGCTACCGGCCTCGACGCTAATCAGCTCGCCGCCACGGCTGGCTGCTTCCGCCGCCGCCGTGGCGACACTGGACGCAACGGCGTAGAAATTGCCGTTGTAGAATGCGGTTTCCAGCAGCTTATCGGAGCCATCACTGGCAATTTGGTTTTCTTCATTAACCGCAATGATGTCAATGTAATCAATCCGAACTTGCTCATTGCCTTCGCTATCGCCAAGGATTTCGAGGCGATCGCCGGACTCAAGGTTAACGTCATCAATCACGTAGGTGAAGAAGTTATCTGAACTGGACGCATTGCCGACGCCCTGGTCTAGCAACCAGCTATGCTCTTCTCGAACTTCACCCAGCCCACTCAGCCAACTCAGCCAACCCTGCCCATTACCGTTACCCCCCTTGCTTTTGATCCGCAGGGTCGCCTCGCTGGTATTGGCGTTGTCATCGTAGTAACCCACGATTAGTTGATAGGCGCCAGTTGGGCCGCTGAAATTTGTCCAGGCTTTGCTCTTGAAAAGGCCTGAAAGAAAACCAGAACTGGTGGAAATGACCTGGCCATTCGAAGCCTCTCCTTGCTGATCGGAATTGTAGTTAGTCAGCTGCATGTCTTCGGCTTCTAGACGTATCCAGAAGTCCAACAAGTTTGAAGTTGTGGATACACCCAAGCTGGAGAGCAATTCCTCTGAAGACTCGGGAGGAGCGTCAGGAGGGGCGTCAGAAGCGGAATGGGTAGAAGAATGGGTAGAAGAGTCGGTTGCCGAGGTATCTGTAGGATTATCAGCATTGCTGTAGAGCATAGGATTATAGGCGTCACCGTAGATCCGATCATCCCCTTCGCCCCCTGCTAGAATGTCCTCACCTTCACCGCCAATCAGAATATCGTCACCCGTTCCCCCGGAGAGGTTATCCACATCAGCATCGCCATTGAGCACATCATTGCCGGTATCGCCCTTAAGCACATCTCGACCGTCGCCACCTTCTAGAATGTCGTGGCCGCGTCCACCCGCCAAAATATCGTGGCCCGCCTCGCCATAGAGCCGGTCATTGCCATTCTCACCCGCCAGCAGATCATCGCCTGCACCGCCGTAGAGCACGTCATC
>JAKSDM010001176.1 GCA_022360135.1 Pseudanabaenales cyanobacterium
AAAAGTGTCATTCTCATGAATCCAGAAGAGGCTCACACGGGTTATTCTGCTGAAGACCTTCCACTTACCTATCGAATGTTGTATCCCAGTATTGACTGCATTCAAAAAATCGCGAATGAAGTTCAGATAAGTAGTTTTCCTTTCTTTAAAGAGGCGGTTGTTCAGGATGAGGTTCTTGCTAGCAGTATTCGTTCTCTTCACATAGTGCTTGAACGGTCCCAAGATCACCTAGAAAAACAAGCATTTTTGATAGAAGTTTTGTCGGCAATTCTGCTTCGCCATGCTGATATAAACGTCCGACCTATCCAATCTAATAAAGAACACCAAGCTGTTCGTTTAATTAAGGAATATCTGCATGATAATTTCAGATCCAATATCTCATTAGAACAACTGGTGGAAATCACCAGTCTGAATCGTTCCTACTTGATTCGCGTGTTTCGTCAAGCTGTGGGAATGCCGCCCTATAACTATTTAACCCAGATTCGTGTGCGAAAAGCGAAGCAGTTGTTGGGGCAAGGTATGTCTGTCGCAGACGTTGCGATCGCAGTTGGGATGTCAGACCAGAGCCACCTGACTCGCCACTTCAAGCGCATTGTAGGCATTACACCCGGTCATTATCGCAAGATGTCAATATCATTCAAGACAGATTAATCTCAGTTCTTAGATACTTGTAGGTCAGGTTCTTGAGGTGAAGAACGATGACTCTAGAAAAAGTAAACTTATCCCATCTGCAGGACTATTATCTTGCCCAAATAAATATTGCGCTGATGAAAGCCCCCATAGACGATCCAATCATGGCTGAGTTTGCGGCTGCTCTTAGTCAGGTTAATGCAGTGGCCGATCAAAGTCCAGGCTTCGTTTGGCGACTACAAACTTCATCAGGCGACGCAACCGACATTCGAGCATATCCCGATCCAAGAATTTTGGTTAATGTATCAGTTTGGCGGAGTGTAGAGCAACTAAAAGCTTATGTTTACAAGAGTTTGCACGGTGAGTTCTTTGCTCGTCGTCGTCAATGGTTTGAAAAGTTACCAGGTGAGCATTTTGCCATGTGGTGGCTTCCTGCTGGACATTTACCCACGATTGAGGAAGGTAAAGCGAAACTGGAGTCTCTTACGTTACACGGAGACTCCCCCGAATGTTTCACTTTTGCAAACCCTTATCCCTCTCCGATAGCTGCACGGCGTCACCACCCTCCCCATAGTGTCATCCTATTAAGAATATAACCAGATTATTGAGAGTAATCGCCAAACTTTCAAGGTTTCCGTCTCTGCTTTTAGGGGCGGCCGCAATTTTTCCAGGCCCCTAAGTAGGTTGAGGGAATTAAGCTGAACTATGTAACTCTCTGTAAATTTCTGCTCAATATAATACATAAGAAATTTTGAGGATTTACACTGTTTTACATAGTTCAGTTTATCTAGGCTTGCCTACATACTAGAAATTAGCTTGCTATTTTCAGGTGCTCTGCGGTCGCTTTGGTTTGAGCCAAGAATGCATCGAGAAGAGGTTTGCTTAACTGGAGTAAAGATTGTACGACCT
>JAKSDM010000672.1 GCA_022360135.1 Pseudanabaenales cyanobacterium
CCAACTTTGGGGGAGCAAGCACTCAAAGTCCCCCAGGATTGATGCTGCTGGCGAATTTAACAATTGGACATATCGTCAATTCTGAGGGCTTTTTGCGGCCCCCCAGCCCCCAACTTTGGGGGAGCAAGCACTCGAAGTCCCCCAGGATTGATGCTGCTGGCGAATTTAACAGTTGGAAATATTGGCGCCGAAGTGAGGGATCTTTGAGGCCCCCAGCCACCAATTCTGGGGGAGCAATCCTCAAAGTCCCCCAGAATTGGGGGATTTAGGGGGCCTTCAGCCATGCTCACAAGGTTACAAAATAATTTGCCAGCAGCATCAGAATTGGGGAATTTAGGGGGTCGAAATAACTCCGACTCCGACTTGTGTTTACACCTTTTTTAAGATTGGCAAATCCTCGTGATTTTGGAGAATCTATCTGTCGAATGCTATAGCCCAAGGGGCATGACTTCGCTTTTCTGGTATGCCCAAAGGGCTTTACGCCCCTACGCCGAGACGGTATCCTTTCGGACTTCTCAAACAACCTTTCAAACTAGAAACATTTGTTTATTTTTTTGAAGAGCAGACAATGATCTTAACTGATAATTTTGTCTATATCCATCAACCCAAAACGGGTGGAACTTTTGTGACCAAAATGATATGCCGTCTATATAAGAATAGAGGCTATAAAACACGATTACGCCGTCTGCTAGGGGCGATGGTAGGCGACACAGGCGGCGGTATGCTTGACACTAGCAAATATGGCGACAAGCATAGCGGATGCCTTAAAATACCTGCTCCCTTCAAGCGCAAAGCCATCTGCTCTACAATTCGAAATCCTTATGATTACTATGTTTCTGAATATAAGTTTTCTTGGTGGAAACAATATCCTGAAAAAGTTTTCTACGATGCCAATTTAGTCAAGCAGAAATATTCAGACCTTAACCAAGTGACTTTCGCAGACTATTTGGATTTGATCAATCAATCTCATCGATATCAAGCAATCAATACCCCTCATCTTGAGGCTGAATCGTCCATCGGGTGGCTGAGTCGAAGATTCCTACATCTATTCGCCAGGAAGCCGCTCGAAACCCTGCTCAAAACTATTGATGAAACTTACATAGCTTCAAAGCAATATTCTCAAGATCTGTTCACAGTTAGTTTTTTAAGAACTGAGAGCCTCAATCAAGACCTCTATGAGTTCCTGACAAGGGTAGGATATAAAGAAGCAGAACTCAGTTTTATTCTTGAATCTACCAAAGTAAAACCGCCTCTTCCACTTGGAGGGTTAACTCGTGATGGAGATGGCTGGCAAAGTTATTACAAGCCTGAGCTAAAAAAAACTGTCCGGGAGAAAGAAAGACTTTTATTCTCAATTTTCCCAGAGTACGATCTCTGAGAGGATGTCTGAAAAGGGTCAACTACTACAAGGCAATGAGAGTTTCAGCACTCAAAATTCAACCGGTAAATAGGGCTTCAGCCTTTGGTTTCGACTTCTCAGACATCCTCTGACTGTGGCGGAGTGAAAAATGAGAAATGTCAAGTCAATTGCAAGGTCAGCTGACTGCTTAGCAGGTTGTTGTAAATACTACCATCTTGGACTTCTCAAACATCTTCTGAGAGATTTTTAAATTCAATTGAGTCGATTTGCTCAAGGATATATCTTTGTTGTTCTTGGTTGAATAGACTGTAGAACTTACTTGAATGATTAGTCTGAATAGATTGCATAACTGTTCTACCCGCCTCCTCAAAGCTAACTTGCTTCGCCGCTAGGCCATAATCTTCCAGCATTTTGGGGTCGAACTCCATGCCGATAAAATCACACAGTTCTTCCAGAATAAAGGCTGGATTTTTTAACAGATCTTCGTATTTCACCAGGATGTGATTGGGTTTCGAACTATAGCGAAAGCTGATTTCTACACTTTGAATCCAGCGTTTGATGCAGCGTTCGATATCCCAAGCCCCATCCCACCATTGGGGATATTTATGGGTCACCTGATAAAGGGAGGCGATAACATCAGGACCCTGCCTCAAGATATGGATGATTTTAGAGTCTGGCAAAAACTTTTCAATATAGTCAATATAAAAGATATGTTCAGGTGTTTTCTCCAGCAGGATACTTTTATGCTGTTGTTTAGTGAGTGTTCTCAAGATCTTCATAAATCGACGACTGTAATGCCCTTTAAATATGAAAATTCGAGGGAGTTGGTCGATCAGTTCAGGTTGATTTAACTCATCTCTGAAAAAGCTTTCTAACCTAACTCTTAGACGACGCGAGACTAGTCCCCATCGCTTTCTTCGGGGTTCAAACCAGGGTTCAATATGGTCAAAAAATTTAGTTTCTGGGAATGACGCCACCTCTGGATGGGAGGCGAGTAGACTCTGTAGTAGAGTTGTTCCTGAACGAGGGCATCCTACTAGAAAGACGGTTGCCTTTAATGCGTCTGCCATTCTGCAGTCCTTCGTAAGTAACTCACTTTTAGTTTGGGTGATATCGCGATTCTCACTTATGGGGAATACATCTCGTGAAGGCAGGGTGTGGGATGTAGGACGTAGGGCGTAGTCAATGCAAATGAAAACCGCTATCGGATCATGCCCCTGATTTCTGTTGTAATTCCCGTCTTCAATGGCGAAAGAACGATTCAGGAAACCATAGAATCAGTTCTGAATCAAACCTGCTCAGATTTTGAGATCATTGTGATTAATGATGGTTCTCAGGATTCCACCTTACAGATTGTCTCAAATATTTCCGATCCCCGTTTAAGGGTATTGACTTACCCGAATGCCGGTTTGGCAGTGAGTCGAAACCGTGGAATTACTGAGGCCACGGGTGAGTACGTCGCCTTTCTGGATGCTGATGATCTTTGGACCCCTGATAAATTAGAAGCTCAACTCAATCGGCTGCAAGAGAATCCCGAGGCCGCTGTCGCCTATAGTTGGACTGATTTTATTGATGAATCGGGCGGTTTTGTGCGTCCCGCCGCCCATTTTACTATTAGGGGAAATGTTTTTACCCGCTTACTGTTAACTAATTTTTTGGACAATGGCTCCAATCCTTTGATTTGCAGGCAGGCTTTGATTGAGGTCGGCGGCCTTGATGAATCCTTAAAAGCGGCTGAAGATTGGGATTTATACCTGCGA
>JAKSDM010000656.1 GCA_022360135.1 Pseudanabaenales cyanobacterium
ATCTGGCCCCCCTAACCCCCCAATTCTGGGGGGGATCAGAGTTCAAAGTCCCCCAGAATTGGGGGATTTAGGGGGCTAAAATGACTCCGGCTCCGACTTGTGTGTACACGGTAGCTGCCTGAGGGAGAGGAATGTAGGGTGAGAGTTGAAACTGCGGATCCCAACATGGACTTGGTTTAGCGCAAGAACTTATATCAAGTTAGGTTAATTACCCGCAATATAAGCCATATTGCAAAGAGGCTCAGACTCTTATTGGGAAAGCTTTCTGCAAATATGCTTTATTATGGGCATCCTCGGCGACTTGATATTATGGGATAACCTAATTTTTGGCATCTTAATATAAGCGCGGTATACTCCGTTGCAGCAAACTGGCTGAAAGAGAATAGGTGATGAGAATGTTAGCGGTAGCGATTCTGGCGGCGGGGCGAGGAACGAGAATGAAGTCTTCCCTACCGAAGGTGCTCCATACTTTGGGGGGGCGATCGCTAGTGGAACGAGTGCTATTGAGTTTATCTGATCTGGAATGCAGTCGCCGCTTCATCATCTTTGGGTATGGCGGCGATCAGGTCAAGTCATTGCTGGGGAATTTGCCCGATCTGGAATTTGTCGAACAAACTGAACAGTTGGGCACAGGCCATGCGGTCCAGCAGGTCATTCCTTATTTAGATGGCTTTCAGGGCGATTTGTTGGTTCTCAATGGCGATTTGCCGCTGCTGAGACCCCAAACCCTGAAGCAATTGCTCCAGAGCCATCAAGACAATGGCAATGCAGCGACCGTCCTAACCGCCCATTTGCCTGACCCTACTGGCTATGGGCGAGTTTTTTGCAATGACCAAAACATTTTAACGGCGATCGTAGAAGACCGAGACTGCACGGCGGTACAGAAACAAAATCGCCGTATTAATGCTGGAGTTTATTGCTTCCATTGGCCAGATTTAGTCCAGGTGCTGCCAACCTTAAGCTCTGATAATGACCAGCAGGAATACTACCTGACAGAGGTGGCGAAATCTCTCAATCCGATGATGGCGGTAGATGTTAAGGATTATCAGGAAATTCAGGGCATTAACAATCGCAAGCAGTTGGCGGATGCCTATGCTATTTTGCAAGACCGGATCAAAGATGACTGGATGGCGGCCGGGGTGACCCTGGTGGATCCTGATAGCATTACGATTGACGAAACGGTTGAGTTAGCACCCGATGTGATTATTGAACCCCAAACCCATCTGAGGGGGGACACTACGATTCGAACCGGCTGCCGTATTGGTCCCGGCAGTCTGATTGAAAATAGCCAGATTGGCGCCAATGTGACGGTCTTGTATTCGGTGGTTGCCGATAGTGTTGTGCAAGACGGGACTCGCATCGGTCCTTATGCTCACCTCAGGGGAGAGGCTCAGGTGGGGGAAAACTGTCGGATTGGCAATTTTGTAGAAATCAAAAAATCCACTTTGGGCGATCGCACCAATGTGGCTCATTTGTCTTACCTGGGTGACGCCACTCTAGGAACTCAGGTGAATGTCGGCGCTGGCACGATTACTGCGAACTACGATGGGTTTAAGAAACACCCCACTCGCATCGGCGATCGCACCAAAACAGGGTCTAATAGCGTTTTCGTCGCTCCCGTCGCGGTCGGCGCTGATGTCACGGTTGGGGCTGGCTCCGTCGTCACCAAAGACACCCCAGACGATTGCCTGGTGTTGGCCCGGGCGGAACAAACGGTGCTGCCCGGCTGGCGGCCTAGACATCAGTCTCAGCCAGAGTCTCAGCCAGCAGAGGCGATTCAGCAATCAACCCCAGATGACTCCTAAGTGCCTGGGCATTGAAAATTTCACAAATACCTAGTGTCATTCCGAGAGAAGCGAGGAATCCCAATCTCCCGCTAAAGTCTGAGATGTTTCGATTCCGCTTCGCTCCACTCAACATGACACCCTGTTTTTACCGTACA
>JAKSDM010000211.1 GCA_022360135.1 Pseudanabaenales cyanobacterium
ATCCCTTAACAAATTCTTTCAATACTCTTGAAACCCAAACTGATCAACAGCTTTCGTTAATTATTTTTTTGTATTTCTTGTATCCTTCTATAATTCTTCTTCAAGAAGTACAATGCAGAAGTAAGGTGAGTGCAATACAACTACAATCATAATTAGCCCTAGCAAAGGCAGGTGTGTTGGGAATGGAAACAATTTTCGAAGCTGGCCAGAGTAGCTGCGCCCCAAAAACAGCTTTCACAGGGAAAGTTAAGGATGAGCAAGAAGCCACTCTGGCTTTCCTTCAAGCAGAGCGCAAGCGTCTGCAGGCGGCCTTATACGAACGTAATGATCAACTTCGTCTAATTGCTGATGCTTTTCCAGGCAAAGTGGCCTACGTTGATGCTCAACAGCGCTATCAGTTTATTAACAAGCAATACGAAGATTGGTATCAAGTCCCGGCTGAACAAATTATTGGTAAAACTGTCAACGACCTGATGGGGAAATCGAGCTACCAGAGCATCCAGAACTATATTGAAGCTGCTTTGGCGGGTCAGCGGGTTAACTATGAATTTACGGGAGCTTTCGAAGATGGAAAAGATCGCTGTCTTGGCGTTAGTTATCTTCCTCACCTGAATCAGATGGGTGCAACACTGGGCTTCTTTGTTGTCTGTCAAGTTGTCACAGAACGCAGTCGCTGAAACAGACTGGATAGCTAACCAGCATCCAAATCAGCTAGTCTATCTAGACTAAGTCTAACTAGTCTAATAAGTTGAGTTTGAATGAATGTTGCTGGTTGCTTGCTTAGCAGCCCTTTTAAGGGTCTGATAATCTGATCAGAAGAGGAGGTTAGGGTGAAATTCTACAATGCCCTTTATGATAACCTTCCCTGTATTTGCATCACGACGGATAGTTCAGGCCTCATAGTAGATCTCAATCAAATGGGGCGTCAGCGCCTCAGTTATACCTCTCAAGAACTTATTGGAACGGGAGTTTTTAGCCTCTTTGAGGCTGCGGATCGCAGCCCTCTTCAGTCTTGTCTGATTGGTTGCCTCACCGGTACTGAGCAGCAGACGATAAAATCGGTTTGTTTGCTCTCCAGGGAGGGTGAGAGAATTTGGGTTAGATTGACCCTCCGCATTCTGCCGAGTGATGGGAAGGGTCAAATTGTCGTTTTTTTCTGTGAAGACTTCTCCGAATTCAGACAATTAGAAGCGAACCTCCACAACAAAATCCGAGAAATTCAATTGCTGGCGGATGCCTTGCCAGGTAAGGCGGCTTATGTGGACGCCCAACAACGTTACCAGTTTGTGAATAGGCAATATGGGGAATGGTCAAGGGCTACTGTGGAGGAAATTCTAGGCCAAACGGTCAAAGAGTTTATGGGCCCATCCGGGTATCGCAAAATTCAGGATTATGTTGAAGCAGCCTTATCGGGCCAAACTGTAAGCTACAAATTTAATTGGCAATTTGCGGATGGCCAGGACCGGTTTATGGCCGTCAAGTATGTTCCGCATTTTGGTGACACCGGAGAGGTGTTAGGTTTTTTTGTGATTTCCCAAGACCTAACAGAGTACAAAAGAGCTGAAACTGTTCTACAGCAGTTTAACACCGACCTTGAACACCAAGTGCAAGAACGCACAGCCCAACTACAACAGGCGCTCGATTTTGAAGCTACCTTGAAACGGATTGCTGACAAGGTTCGTGACAGTTTAGATGAAAATCAGATTTTACAAACTGCGGTGCAAGAATTGGCTCTGGCGCTGAGTGTCGGGTGTTGTAATGCTGCATTATATGACTATAATCAGGGAACCTCCACCATTTATTATGAGCATACCGATTCAATTCCTGCGTCCCAAGGTCAGGTAGCTCAGATAGCAGAATTTCCTGAACTTTACCAACCACTCCTGAAAGGGCAATATTTCCAGTTCTGTTCCCTGGTCCCTAATCCGGTGCGGGGTCGGGTAGCTATGCTGGCCTGCTCAATTTTTGACGACCAAGGTGTTTTGGGAGACTTGTGGTTAATCAATCAGCCAAACCATATCTTTAGCGAGTTGGAAATTCGCTTGGTGCAACAGGTAGCCAACCAATGTGCGATCGCCCTTCGACAAGCTCGCCTTTACCAAGCCGCACAAAACCAGGTTGAGGAATTGGAGCGGCTGAATCAACTCAAAGATGATTTTCTCAGTACGGTTTCTCATGAGTTACGCTCACCGATGACCAATATCAAAATGGCGACTCAAATGCTAGAAATTATTTTGCAGCAGACGGGAGCATTCAATACAGAGCCTAACAATCGAGTTAATCGGTATTTTCAAATTCTGCACCGGGAGTGTCAACGAGAACTCAGCCTGATTAATGACTTGCTGGATCTGTCGCGGCTTGATGAAGGAACTGTCCCTTTGACGCTGACAAAAATTGATCTGCAAACTTGGCTGCCCTCTATCATTGAGCCGTTTTTGGAACGCGCTCATAGTCATCAACAACACCTACAGGTTGACATTCCAGCTAAACTACCCCAAATAGCGACCGACTCATCGAGTCTGGAACGGATTTTGACCGAACTGCTCACTAACGCTTGTAAATACACGCCAGCGAGAGAGACCATCACGCTATCTGCTGTTGCTACGCCTGAAATGTTGCAATTGCGGGTGAGCAATTCTGGGGTGAAGATCGCGGCCAGTGAGCTTACTCGCATTTTTGACAAGTTCTACCGGATTCCGAGCAACGACCCCTGGAGATACGGAGGAACAGGCTTAGGGTTAGCCCTGGTGAAGAAGTTGGCAGACCATTTGGGGGCTGACATCCAAGTAGAGAGTACTGTGGGCCACGCCATTTTCACCCTGCAATTTCCTATCTAGAAAACTGAGTAGACGGAGGGGGACAATTTCCCTGTCTACCGACTCCTGTCTAATCTCTAACGAAATGCTGTGGCTGGATAGGCAAATTTAATGCCTATCAGCTTATCTGCGCTTGCTCCGTTGTTTCGCCCTGCCCGACACAATCCCCTGAGGAGGTTTCTCCGGCAAAATCCCCTCTGGTCTAGCCAGTAGAATAACCTGTAGGAGAACGCCAATCAGTAGCAAGCGTAAGGCCCCGGCCCGGGATACCCAAGCGATGGGCAGCAGATTGGTCAGTAGTTCAGTGCCTGACCAAACGGCCCAAATGGTAAAGGCGCCCAGAACTGCCCCGCGAGTATTGCCGCTGCCGCCCGCAATCAGCATCACCCAGACAATAAACGTAGCAAACTCGGGTTGGAAGGCTTCAGGGCTGATAAAGGCGACAAAATGGGCATAGAGGCCGCCCGCTAGCCCCATTGCCATTGAGCCTAGAACAAAGGCTTGGAGGCGGAAATTCAATACACTTTTTCCGGCGGCGAGGGTGGCTAGCTCGTCTTCACGAATGGCCCGCAGCACCCGCCCCCAGGGAGAGTGATAGGCGCGCTCGCTAAACCAGAATACCAGCGCCAGGATACCAATCACCAGCAGCAGATACAGTAGCGCATCGCCACCTGGATTGATTCCGGCCAGAGGCTTAGGGATACCCGCAATGCCCCGCACGCCATTGGTGAGCCAGGCTTCGTTTTTAAGCACTAAGCGGACGATTTCGGCAATGCCGATGGAAGCGATCGCTAGGTAGTCCGAACGCAGCGTCAGGGTGATGATCCCAATCAAGAAAGCCAGGATTCCTGCGATCATCAGCGCTAACAATAAACCGATCCAAACAGGCAGGTCTAAGCCGCCAAGGCGATTAGCGCTGGCGGGCGTAGTGACAATGGCGCTGGTGTAGGCGCCTACGGCGAAGAAGGCCCCAATCCCGATATTCAACATGCCTGCGTAGCCCCACTGAATGTTGAGCCCCAGGGCCAGGATGGCGTAGATACCTGACAGGGTCAGGAAAAAGATGGCGAAGTTCAACAATCCTGGAATCTGCATTGCTATCTTCCCCCCAATAAACCTGTCGGTCGGACAATTAGCATGATGACTAAGATAGCGAAGGCGACGGCTGATTTGTACGCTGGTGAAATAAACAGAGTAGACAGTTCCGAGGCCAACCCTAACAGCAGCCCTCCCGCGATCGCCCCATAGGGTTTACCAATCCCGCCTAGAATGGCCGCTGCAAAGATTGGCAGCAATAACCGCCAACCCATGGTAGGATGCAGCCGCGTGTCTAATCCCAAAAAGACCCCAGCGGCGCAGGCCATAACAGCCCCCAATACCCATGTCCAGATGACAATTTGCTCAGTGTTGATACCCGTCACCTGAGCTAGATCGACATTGTCCGCCATTGCCCGCATGGCTTTGCCAGTTCGGGTGTACTGGAGAAATAGATGCAGTGCTAGGACTAATAAAATAGCGCCCAGCACAATCGTAATTTGGTCCGGTTTGATGCTTAAGCCCGACCAGGTTAGCGATCGTTGAATTCCCTGCCGGTAAACCCGTTGATCAGCCCCCCAAATTAACTGAATCAGGCTGCGGAAGATGAGGGCGACGCCAAAGGAGGAAATTAGCAGAATAACCGGGGGCCGCCGCCGTAGATTGCGAAACACCAATCCGTCTACGACAATGGTTATCATCCCCGTTGCCGCACAGGCCAATACCAAGCTGAGCCAAAAAGGCCATTTCAGAATCACCACAAAGGTGAAGGCTAAATAAGCGCCCAATGACATTAAATCACCATGAGCAAAATTAGCAAAGCGCAGGATGCCAAAGGTCAGTGATACGCCAATGGCTCCTAGGGACAGGATGCTGCCCAAGACGACGCCGTAGATTAGCAGTTGTAGGAGGTTGATCACAAGCGGGTTAATTGAGTCAGCGGAATGCTGCTGACATTAAACACCGATTGGGTGCGATCGCCCAAGCAAATCCTGAACTTAAGATCCTACGGACGTTTGCCTTTGTAATCACCATGTACTACATTGGAGCCGAATCTGATTCTGACACTGTTCCAAGTAGGTGTAGGCCGCCTTGTCTTCTGGGTTGTGGCTGAGGCACTCCTGAAACAGTTGGATAGCGTCCCGAAAATTATTTTGGTTATAAAAAACGATAGCCTGCTCAAACTGTTTTTTGGTTGCTAGCTTACAGCTCCTAATGTGGGGCGGATCGGCGTCAAATACCTCAAAAACACTCACGGCCACTGATTTACCTCTAACCATAACTTGGTCAATCCAGCGGATTGAATACCGACTCGGATCTTCCAGTTCAAACAATGTGTTTTGGGAAATCAATAACGACACACCATACTGTTTCGTTAACTCTTCAATCCGAGCAGCTGAATTAACCGTATCACTAACTACCGTACCATCCATGCGATTTTGGCTCCCCACAGTTCCCAACATCAAAGAGCCCGTATTGACGCCAATGCCCATTTGGATCAGGGATTGGCCCCGTGATTGACGACTGTGGTTATATTCGGCGAGTCGCTGTAACATCATGATACCGGCCCTAAGAGCCTGATCAGCTGTGCTCCCAAATAAAGCCATAATGGCGTCGCCAATATATTTATCAATAAAGCCATTGTGTTCAAGAATAGCCGGTTCCATCCGCCGAAAAAATGCGTTGATAAACTGGAACGTATCCTCTGGCGTCATCTTTTCCGACAGCGCGGTAAAGTCACGAATATCAGCAAATAGAACCGACATCTCTCGCTCAACCTGATCACCCAGTTGAACATCAACAATGCTATCTTTGTCCAATAGCTGGATAAATTGACGGGGCACAAAGCGAGAAAACGCCTGATTGACCTGAAATAATTCTTCTGTGAACTGTTTTAAGCGCCGCTCATTTTGGTGAAGTTCATTGATTAAGTCAGCTTGTTTTCGAGTGAGTTGTTCTAACTCTCGATTCACGTTCAGGAGTTCCAGATTCGTTTCAGTCAGCGCTTTTTCTTGATAATAGCTATTGAGCGCTTCAATCACCGTCAGTTTCAGATCTTCTGCCTGCCAAGGTTTAGCTATATACCGATACAAGTTGGCGTATTTAACCACATTCGCCACCGCTTCAATCGTCGCCTGACCCGTTAGCATGATCTTGAGCGTTCTGGGAGAGAGCTGATGAACCCGTCTTAATAACTCATCTCCCTTGATATCAGGCATGATGTAGTCGGTTATAATAACTGGAATCTCATGATCTTCCGCCAATAATTCTTCAACCAGTTCCAGGGCGTCTTTACTACTTTCAGCAATTTCAATCAAGTAGTCATCGCCAAAGGCTTCTTTCAACTCTGCTTTGAGACTTCTAAGCACAGTTGTTTCATCATCCACACAGATAATGGCCTGATTGGTCATAGTTTAGCCAAACCGGATTTTATGGTTTCTATTAATTCTGCTTCCGACCAAGGTTTATATAAGCAACGATGGAGATCAGCCTTGATCTTGGCTTGGTCAATCGCTGAGTCATCTGCTTGCCCTGTCAACATGACTTTAATCACCTTGGGAAAACGTTGATGCACCTGAATTAAAAATTCATCGCCTTTCATGCCCGGCATTAACCAATCTGAGACAATCAGAATGATACTAAGTTTGTCCTCACTGAGTTCATCAATCAGCTCCAGCGCATCTTTAGCATCTTCAGCTATTTCATATTGATAAGTATCCCCAAAAGCTTCTTTGAGCTGCGTCTTGAGGCTGTCTAAAATGACTTTTTCGTCGTCAACACAAAGAATGACGGGTTTAGACATATTTCACTGGAATGATTAGACTGTTTGGGCAATAGGAGCTGGAAATCTGAGAGAGGGGGCTATGGGGGTGTCCCTTGTGTAGTTATTGGTTCAAGAAACAAGTCTTTGAGGCTCAGATAGAGAGCCTGCAGACCTGAGCGGAAGAAAAACAGTGAAGGTGGTTTGCCCCAACCCTGATTCAACCTGAATGCGCCCCTGATGCCTTTCGATGATTTTCTTGACAATATTGAGTCCCAAACCACTGCCCTCGCCAGGGGGCTTGGTCGTAAAAAATGGATCAAAAATTTTGTTTTTTATCTCTGTTGGGATGCCCTTTCCGCTATCTGTAATTTTGACCTGGATCTGCTCCGCCTTCTGACTC
>JAKSDM010001505.1 GCA_022360135.1 Pseudanabaenales cyanobacterium
AAGTTTATCAGGATGAAGGAAGGGAACCGGAGTGAAGCTTGCTGAGTCAATGGAGAAGACACAGCGGGAAAATTGAAACCAAAGATGACAGTTGGAATTAAAGATAGAAGGTTCAACAAGGTTGTCCGTATTTTTTTGAGGACTATTCACTAGTGCAGTAACGTTTCCAAGCAAGAGGATTGCGGTGAATTTGAAAAACATAACTCACGAGCAACTTCACGCAGTTTTAGCGCTGATAACTCTGAATCTGATAATTTTTACCGCTTTGCTCTCAAGATTGGAGGTCTATTTTGCTTTTCCCTTTTGGTGTGATTCATTCTAGTTAGCTTTAGGAGCATTGGCTCAATTGAGATCTTATTAAGAACCCTATGCTGAAGTATCTTCCCTCTCTTAACGATCACAACTTACCCTATGCCGATACGATGCATCCGATCATCGTGCATTTTGTCATTGCGATGGTCCTATTTGCCGTCTTGTGTGATGTGATCGGCTATTTTAGCGATAATCCCCGCTTGTATGAAGTGAGTTGGTGGAATTTGTGCTTTGCGACGGTTTCCATCTTTATTGGGGTGATTTTTGGCCAAATTGAAGCCGGATTAGCCAGGCCCTACGCAGTGGCTGAGCCCACTTTACATCTGCATACACTGATTGGCTGGTCCCTATCTGGCGTGATCGCGACGATCACAGCCTGGCGCTATATCATTCGTCTGCGTGACCCCAAAACGTTACCCATTCCTTTTATGGGGGTGGGGCTGATGCTAGTCGGGTTGGTGTTTTTCCAGGTCTACCTGGGCGACTTACTGGTGTGGGTGTATGGATTGCATACGGTTCCGGTAGTAGAAGCAACTCGGGAGGGGATTTTGCGATGAGTTCAAACCTAATTGACTCACTGGGGAGTTCATTGGGGGCTAATGGCTTGCCTTATCCGATTCCGATTCATCCCAATCTGGTCCATTTAACCCTGGGCTTATTTATCGTGGCGATCGGGTTTGACATCGTTGGAGTATTGTTTCCGCTACAAAAACCAGTCTTTAAGTGGTTGGCGATTCCAGCAACGCGATCCAATTTTTTTGATGTGGGCTGGTACAACATGCTAGCGGCGGCCGGGGTCACTTTCTTGACGGTTGCGGCCGGGTTCTATGAAATCATGCTGGTGGATCCGCCCCCCGATGTCAAGAGTGTTTGGGGATTGCAGGCGATGGAAACCATGCTTTGGCATGGGGTGGGCGGTGTCTTGCTGCTGTTGCTAATTGTCTTAATGACTGTATGGAGAGGGTTCCAGCGATTCCTCTGGCGTCAGGATAGGGGCCAACAGGTGCAGTGGAGCTATTTGCTCGCCGGACTGGGAATTTTTGCCCTGATGTTTGTTCACGGTACCTTAGGCGCACAACTGGCGGCTGAGTTTGGGGCGCATGTTAGCGCCGATCGCTTGTTGAGATTGGGAGAAGATCCAAGTTTATGGTTGAAATGAGAGGCGCCTTGAAGATTCGCACGATTGTCATCTTGACAGTGATTGCGATCGCTCTTGCCGCTATCAGCTATTGGATGGGGCAGCAGGCTTACACTTGGTTGCCACCCCAAGCAGCGGCTGAATCAATTCTAGTTGACAATTTATTCAGCTTCTTGGTGACGATGGGAACCTTCATCTTCTTGGGAGTCGTCGGCGCCTTAACTTATTCGGTTCTATTTCAGCAAGCAGGCCGATATGACTTCAAAGATGGTCCCCCGATTGAAGGGAACGTCACTCTGGAAATTATCTGGACTGTAATCCCGTTTGTTTTAGTTATGTGGATTGCGGTCTACAGCTATCAGATCTATAACCAGATGTCGATTCTCGGTCAGATGGAATATGAGCAGCTGGCGACGGCTGAATCTGACCTGAGGCAACCACTGGCTGCCTCGACCGAGCCGATGGAACAGATCGAAGTCCTATCGCGTCAGTGGGCTTGGGAATTTCGCTATCCTGGCCAGAATGTTAGCAGCACAGAACTTCATTTACCCAACCACCACCGAATCAAGCTGACGCTGAAATCTGAAGATGTGCTGCATGGATTTTATATTCCGGCCTTTCGAGTCAAGCAGGATGTGATTCCTGAGCGATTGATCGAGTTTGAGTTTACCCCCATTCGCCCAGGCAAGTATCGGTTATACGATTCTGAGTATAGCGGTACGTACTTTTCAGCCATGCAGGCAGACGTGGTGGTTGAGTCTCCAGAAGCTCATCAGAAGTGGTTGGCTGAAGCCCAGGCTCAAACGCCTACAGCAAGCTACAACGAAGCGTTTGAAGACTATCGTCGAGCATCCGAGAAAGGGATTAGAGCAGGTTGGAAAACGATCGTTCCAGCCGCGCCTCCGGTGGTGAATTATTCCGGTTCCAATTCTCCCGCTTAAGCGTCAGCATTCCATGCTTAATATCACTTTCAAGATGGTTCAGGGTGGAGGTAATTAGGGTTTTGGCGTGAGCCTTACAGTCTTTTACTGAAACCAAAATTTCGAGAAAAAAGATTGCCGCGTTAGCTCTCAACCCCGATCTCGTAGGGTTGTGAGTCCAGATGACCTGGGGATTTGCAGTTTAAATAATGTCCATGGTTAGAAAGTCGGATAGTTGTTGAGCAATCCTGTCGCGGATTGGTAGGGACGCTAGCGAAGCCTGAGCGAAGTCATGCCTGATAAGGCTATTGCCCTAAGGGCAATAGCCTTCGATGAAAAATCTTCATCACCCTTTGAAATTTATCTGCCGAATGCTTCGTCCCATTATTTATCTGCTAGTCCCCGGTGTTTAAGCGGTAGAGGAAAACAGAGGGTTGACACTCTGAGTTTGATGCTTAGTCATCTCTAAAGGAAAAGTATTATGGTCAATCTTTCGGTTAGAGAGTTCACCCCCAAGAACCAGCAGCCATTGCCAGGCGAACCTGAAAACTGGAGACGTTTTTTTAGCTTCAGCACCGATCACAAAGTGATTGGGATTCAGTACATTGTCACGTCTTTTTTCTTTTTTCTAGTCGGCGGCATTTTCGCCATGGTCATCCGGGGCGAACTGATGACCCCAGAGGCTGATCTAGTGGATCCCACAGTCTATAACGCCATGTTCACCCTACATGGGACAGTGATGCTGTTCTTGTGGACCTTTCCCGTGTTGGTGGGGCTGGCCAATTATTTAGTGCCGATTATGATCGGGGCGCAAGATATGGCGTTTCCCCGACTGAATGCGATCGCCTTCTGGATGGTGCCCGTGTTTGGGATTGTTCTGTTGGCCAGCTTTTTGGTTCCGGGGGGGCCAGCCCAGGCAGGTTGGTGGTCCTATCCGCCAGTGAGCACCCAGAATCCGGCTGGGGTGCTGATTAGCGGGCAGTTTCTCTGGCTGCTGACCTTGGCGCTTTCGGGCATCTCGTCGATTATGGGCGGCGTCAATTTCGTCACGACGATCTTTCGGATGAGAGCACCCGGTATGACCTTGTTCCGGATGCCGATCTTTGTCTGGACAGTCCTCAGCGCCCAAATGTTGCAATTATTTGGCTTACCAGCTTTGACAGCGGCGGTGATCATGCAGATGTTTGATCTAACCGTAGGCACTAGCTTTTTTGACCCAGCCAAAGGCGGCGATCCGGTTCTGTTCCAGCACCTTTTCTGGTTCTACTCTCACCCAGCGGTTTACGTGATTATCTTGCCTATTTTTGGCATTTTCTCGGAAATCTTCCCCGTCTACGCCCGCAAGCCGTTGTTTGGTTACAAGGTGGTGGCGATTTCCTCCCTGATGATTGTCGGGTTGAGCGCTTTCGTCTGGGTGCATCATATGTTCGCCAGCGGCACCCCTGGATGGATGCGGATGCTGTTTATGTTCTCCACCATGCTGATTTCTGTGCCGACTGGCATCAAAGTCTTTGCTTGGGTGGCGACCATTTGGGGCGGCAAAATTAGACTGACAAGCGCCATGCTCTTTGGCCTAGGTGGTTTGGTCATGTTTGTATTTTCCGGCATCACTGGCATCATGCTAGCGGCGGTGCCGGTGGATATTCACGTGAATAACACCTATTTTGTGGTAGGGCACTTTCACTATGTGATCTATGGCGCCACAGTAATGGGCGTCTATGCCGCGATCTACCATTGGTTCCCCAAAATGACTGGGCGGATGTACAACGAAGGGCTGGGAAAACTCCACTTTTTGCTAACGTTTATCGGCGCCAATCTCAATTTCTTCCCCATGCATCCCTTAGGGTTAGAAGGGATGCCGCGACGGGTAGCTTCCTACGATCCCGAATTTGCCTTTTGGAATGTGGTCGCTAGCATTGGAGCATTTCTGCTGGGGATGTCCACACTGCCATTTCTTTTGAATATGATTGGCTCCTGGCTTCAGGGAGAAAAAGCGCCCAAGAATCCCTGGCGAGCGATTGGCGTCGAATGGCTCCTCTCCTCTCCACCGCTGCTCCACGATAACTTTAGAGAACTGCCGGTGTTCCTGGCTGAACCCTACGGCTATGGGAAGTCGGAACCGCTAGTTGCTAACCCTGACAGGCTGGAGGTTGCTGATGAACTCAACTGAAGTCGATCCGCTACTCAATGCTCCTGCAGCGCCAAGCCACACCCATGCAGCCCAGGCGCACCCAGATCACAGAATGTTTGGCTTCATTGTCTTCTTGCTCTCGGAAAGTGTCATTTTCCTCAGCTTTTTTGCCGGATACATTGTTTATAAGACAACCACTCCCAATTGGCTGCCCATTGGCGTCACAGGGCTAGACGTCAGAGAGCCCGCCATCAACACGGTGGTGTTAGTTTCAAGTAGTTTTGTGATTTATATTGCCGAGCGCTTTCTCCACACCAAAAATCTTTGGGGATTTCGGGCATTCTGGCTGCTGACCATGGCCATGGGGATCTACTTTTTGTATGGTCAAGCTGTGGAATGGAGCGGCCTCCCTTTTGG
>JAKSDM010001032.1 GCA_022360135.1 Pseudanabaenales cyanobacterium
TGAACACGAAATAGACACCGTTTTCCACTTGGCGGCTCAAACCATCGTGGGGGTGGCGAATCGAGAGCCGTTAGCCACGTTTGAGGCTAACATCAAAGGAACTTGGAATGTGCTTGAAGCCTGCCGTCGGGTGGGTGGGGTCAGCCGTATTGTGATCGCCTCCAGCGACAAAGCCTACGGTGACCAAGAGATCTTGCCTTACGACGAAACTACGCCATTGCAGGGCGAACATCCCTACGATGTCTCGAAAAGTTGCGCCGACCTCATATGCCGCACCTATTATGTGAGTTATGGTCTGCCCGTATGTGTGACCCGCTGCGGAAACTTCTATGGCGGCGGCGACCTAAACTTCAATCGCATCGTCCCCGATACAGTTCGGTCTGCGATGAGAGAAAAACCTGTAGTGATTCGCAGTGATGGTTCCTATATCCGAGATTACTTCTATGTCAAAGATGGCGTTCTAGCCTACTTGCATTTAGCGGAGCAAATGGATCGCCTAGAAATTCTGGGGGAAGCCTTTAACTTCAGCAACGAGTTGCAAATTACAGTATTGGACCTGGTTCAAAAGATCTTGAAGTTAATGGGCAAACCCTATCTGGAGCCAATAATCTTGAACCAGGCTAAGAACGAAATCAAGCACCAATATCTCTCTGCAGAGAAGGCGCGTCGATTGCTGAATTGGCAGTCTAAGTACAACTTGGATGACGCCTTGATGGAAACAATTGAATGGTATCGGGCCTTCTTAACGCCTGAGTCGGAACCTGCTCTGATTCGCTGAATTTAGCCGCCTGGGGTTTCTCCAACCCCCCTGAGGGGGGTTTTGCCGGGGCTTGTAAGCGGTCGCCGAGGCCAGTGACAGAACATAATGAGAAACTTCAGAGCATCACTTGAATAACTAAACCGTTGACTTAAGGGAGCTAACAATCATGCAAGTTAATGAGACGAAGATTCCAGATTGCTATGAAATTAGCTTGAATGTCTTCAAAGACCAACGAGGTCGCTTTGTCAAAACCTTTCATCAAGACCTATTCCGAAGTCATCTGTTGGAGACAGACTTTGCTGAGGCGTATTACTCCATCTCCCAACAAAATGTCTTAAGGGGTTTGCACTTTCAGAGACCTCCTAAAGATCACACCAAGATTGTTCATTGCGCCCAAGGAGAAATCATTGACGCCGTAGTGGATCTGCGTGTTGGCTCCCCTACCTATGGACAAGTTGAAACGTTTCATCTAAGCGATGAGAAAGGCAATCTTGCCTATATTCCTTCAGGTTTAGCCCATGGATTTTACATCGTCAGTGAAACTGCTATTGTCATGTATCAGGTTTCTACGGTGTACGCACCCGAACATGAAGGTGGAATTCGTTGGGACTCAGCGGACATCCCATGGCCGAGTTCTAATCCCATCGTTTCAGAAAAAGATAAAGGCTGGCAATCATTATCCGAATTTGTCAGTCCCTTCACCTACAATCCTGCTAAACCTTCTCTTGTGTCATGAAACCTGATACTCAAAGTAAGACAGTTATTATTTCTGGGGCCAATGGTTACTTTGGCGGAATTGCTTGCCAGTATTTTGAGGCTCAAGGTTGGCAGGTTCTGAAAGCTACCCGTCAAGATGGGGCGGATATTCCACTCGATCTTGATCAGCCTGAAGCATTTTCAAGCCAGAAGGTTGATGCTCAGGTGGACCTGTTTATCCATGCCGCTGCTGCTCACGAGGTAACTTGTCGTGAACAACCCTATCGTGCTGTCGTTCAAAATGTGGCTGGCGCGCGAGCCGCTTTAGATTTTTGCGTTTTCAACGGGATCCAAAAGTTTGTTTATCTTTCAACTTTCCATGTCTTTGGCTATCCCACAGGACAGATCGACGAATTGACTCCGCCTCTACCGGCAAACGATTATGGTCTGAGTAACCTGCAGGCAGAAGAATATGTGCAATTGTACACCCGCCAAAAAAAGCTACACGGGATGGTTGTCCGTCCTAGCAATTTCTTTGGTATTCCGGCTGATCTGAGTCAGTGTAAACGATGGACATTAACACCCTTGGCCTTCTGTCGAGAAGCCGTTGAGAAAAAGCAGATAATCTTAAGGACGGCTGGCTTTCAGCAGCGGAATTTCGTCTCAATTTTAGATATCTGTGCTGCGATTCACGCTGCGGCCTCACATATTAAGGAGGTGCCTCTGCTGCATATAGCAGGCCCCAATACCCTCAGCATTAGAGGTTTAGCACAGTTGGCGCAGCAATCTATGCGGGATCATTTGAATGAAGAGATTGGGCTGACTATTCCCAATGGAACGCCAACCGATGAGGACTTTTTGTATACCAGTCGCTACTTGGGTAATCTCTATCAGCCAACGGATAAAATCGAGGACTTTATTGCTAGTTTCTGCAAGAAACTTAGTCAAGAGCTGTCGCTAATCGCCTAAATCCTGAACAGACTGAAAATTCGATCTAATTTGAAGACTCTACCGCGCTTTTTGTATCTGGATTCTAAGAGACCTGAATCTAAATAGGACAACTATTAAATATGAGCCAAAAGAAAACGATTCGTCAAAAGATCGAGGAGATTTCTAATTCTATAAAGCCAATTGTTAGACCTGGATACAGTTGGTTAGTGCTAAACCCGGCTATTAAGCTATTCCTGGGAGCTACCACAGTTGAACAAGAATATGGTAGTAGTCACAAGAAGCTACGTCTACAACGAGAGACCGTCTCCACTCCAGAAGTCAAAATCATGCCTCCCTTTGACGATCCCTTCAAATACTTAAAGGGAGAAACCTATACAACCCACGATATTTTTTCAACCGTTGTTGAAGGCGTACTCTATGAACCGGGTAATGGTATTGTACTGACAAAATCTCGGCAGATTCTGGCGGAATCCATGTATCCAAATATGGATAAGATAACGATCGCTGGGGCGCTTCTAAATCAGAATTTTGTGTTGAAAAAATTTTTTGAAAAGCCTGTAGAGACAATTTCTGGTTATTCGAGTATATACCAAGGACTTCCCAATGGTTACTATCATAAATTTATTGATTTAGTGCCTCGGTGTTTTCTCTTAAATCATCCAGAGTATGCTGACATAGAAGAAATCAAGCTTCTACAGGCCGAGCCTTTGGCAGAGGCGGAAACTCTACTAGTGCCTAAATTGATTCCATCAAATATACGTCTAACTCGCCTAACACCTGGGCGATTATATTATCTTGAAAAGCTCATACTACCCACTTTTCTAACTCAATTTGGCTCCGGCTACCTACCGTCTTCCTACATAGAAAAGCTTCGCAGCGTCTGTCTACCCCAAAGATCCTCAAAACGAAATAGACGAATTTATATATCTCGGGCAAAATCGGCCTCGGGCTTAAAGAAGCGCCACATTCTCAATGAACAGGAGTTGTTTGACGCATTGAATAAATTCGGTTTTGAGCGCTACTACCTTGAAGATTACACGCTTGAAGAGAAGATTGAGCTCTTCTATGACGCCGAAACGGTGGTTGGGGCCTATGGAGGGGGGATAACTCATATTCTTTTCTCTGATCAAGTAAACGTTTTAGAACTCCAAATCATGGCAAAGATGCAGACGTACTATTACTATCTTGCCAAGTCCTTAGGACATAATTTTCAATTTATCTGTTCAGACAAATCCAATAATAGAGAAAACTTTTCAGTTGACGTATCTAAAGTTGTCCAAATACTCAATGAGTGGCATGGTAAGGGCTGAGGATTAAGTATTGTAAATAATGTCAGAACCATATGATGGCGCCTGGAGCTCCCCACCCCAAAACTTATCCCTATCAGACAATGAAATTCATATCTGGCGAGCTAATCTTGATCTACCAGCAGTCCTGATTTCACCCTTTGGCCAAACTCTCTCGACAGATGAATGGCAGAGGGCTCAGCGATTTCACTTTGAACGAGACAGACGCCGCTTCATTGCTGGCCGTAGTATCCTGCGGACAATCCTCAGCCGCTATTTGGCCCTGGCGCCTAGTCAAATCGAGTTTTGCTATGGCCCTCACGGCAAGCCCTCCCTGGCGGACACCTGTAGCGAACAATCACTGTGTTTTAACCTATCCCACTCAGCTGATCTGGCCCTCTACGCCGTTACCCGCGATCGCCAGATTGGCGTCGATATTGAGCAGATGCGTCGGGTTGAAGCAGAACAGTTGGCTCAACGATTCTTTTCACCGCGTGAATATGCGGTGATTAATGCTCTCCCGCCTGAGCGACAGCAAACTGCTTTTTTCCAACTTTGGACCTGCAAGGAAGCCGCTCTCAAGGCGACTGGCAAGGGCATTGCGGGCCTAGACCAGGTTGAGGCCTCTCTAGGTGTTGAGAAACCTACCCAATTGATTCGACTGAATGGCGACTCCTTATCCCTAGATAGTTGGTCTATCCAGCAATTGACACCGGCCCCCGGCTATGTAGCGTCACTGGCCGCAGAAGGCCATGATTTGAAGGTTTCCTATTTAAGTTTTCTGAATAGGTATGAGTAGAATCGCAGTGGTAATGTAAAACTATGTTAAGTTACTAATAATACGGACGGAATTGCTCTGAAGGATGCGATCAGACTCTACCCTCAATCAGCTCAAGGCGGTGTTGCCAACCGGCCAATTCCCTTCCAGCTACGGCGTGTATTTCAAAAATACCTTGGTTGCCCTTTGCCACGCTCTAGAAGATCACATCTTGCAAAACTGTGATAATTCTGAGGAACAATGGCCTCTGGTTCTAGTTACTTTTCAACAGGGAAAGTGGTATTTACAAGAAGCTGATCGGTATTTTAAGTTAGCTCAATGTTCTAGGCATGTGGCGATCGCAGCCGTCCCCGATAGTGGATTTGCAAATCATAAAACGGGGCGACTGAATAACGTATCACTGGTTAATCTGACTCGTGACGATAGCCTGGTCAATGAGTGGAATCTGCTTATCCTTGCTCCTAGCTACGCGGCGATGGTTCTTTGCCACGAGCTTTCTGACGATGAATATCGAGCAGATAGCCAGCCGAAGGTTGATACTGAACGTAAATTTTACGGACTGTGGACTTTTGATAAAGCCTCAATTGAAACGGCGGCGACGATTTTAATCGAGCGGATGCGCCCCTACAATCCCTCGCTGGCGGATCAACTCATTCAGCAGCATCAGCAGATTAGCATAACCCAAGGTTTAGCCCCGGCTGATCTCAGTGGTGTGGTTTCTAGAATCGTGACTTACCTGCAGAGTAGTCAGGAGCAGTTGGTCACGGTTAGTCGCCAGACGCGAGGCTTTTGGCAGTTAGAAGGGCAGGCGCTACGACTCAACCGCAATTTGAGGGCCAATAAATTGCAAGCCTTTTTGCGGATGGCCCGGCGGGTGGATGAACGAGACCAGGCTAACCCATTCGCTTCTCTTCAGGTCGCGGCTTTAGCCGAAACGTTAGGACAACTGCTGGATTTGCCTACCCTCCAGCTGAGGCGACTGCGATTAGCAGGTTTGCTATTTCGGATTGGATTAGCAGAGGCTCCTAGCGCCGTCTTTACCCAGCTACCGAGTGAGTTAGACAACTCTGGCATAGTTTCTTGGCGAGAGCGCGCCACCTTTGGGGCGCAATTGTTGACTGCCATGCCAGAGCTTGCTCCAGTAACGCAGATTGTGTCACATCAACTCGAGTACTGGGATGGCAGTGGTCGGCCAGATGGGTTGAAAGGCGAAGAAATTTCTATTGAGGCTCGCATTCTAGGTGTCGTGGCTTATTTCCAAGAACTGACTCAAGCTAGAGGCGATCGGTCTGCACTTCCCCTTAAAGACGCCTGCGAAAAATGTCAAGCGCTTAGCGGCGCACGTTTCGACCCAGCCTTGGTAGACTCTCTGGGGGCCTTGGTTCGTCTGACTGAAGCAGGATTAATGCAACTGCCCACACAGCCCAGTGAATTGCCAACCGTCTGGCTGGAAGACTCCCAAATATATCAAATACATCAAACTGAATCGGAGGTGAGTCGATGAGCAA
>JAKSDM010000259.1 GCA_022360135.1 Pseudanabaenales cyanobacterium
GCTATGTGTCCAAGTGTTAAATTCGCCAGCAGCATCAGGGGAGAAGGGTTGGGGATTAGCGACATCAATGTAAAACTACCCTATGGGGTACTGTAAATAGGTGAAGTATTAACGCATACTTAAAAGTATAGAATTGGCTTACCGTATGCATGGTTTAGTCAACCAGCCGGAATATCTTAGTCGGTATGAGTAGACTAGTTTTAATTTTATCCCCGCAGACGTAGAGAAGTGTCTCAGCAACCTATGAGTTGCCATCCTTCTAAGTCCGGAGCCTGAAAATGAAATGAAAATTTTATTGAAAATTTTAGCCGCTACAGCCTGTTTAACGGACATCCTGATCAATGTTCCAGTTCAGGCTGAAAACGCAAGCCACGTTCGGCAGTTGTTGGAAACGAACAGATGCACGCAGTGTGACTTGAGTTTCGCCAGTCTGCAAGGCGCCGATTTGCAGGATGCTAAACTCTCGCACTCAAATTTGCAGGGGGCTGACCTGCGGGGGGCCAATTTACAGAACGCAGATTTAAGAGACACTGATCTGCGTAATGCTGACTTGCGAGAGGCGGATTTGCAGGATGCGAATTTAAGCGGAGCCAAAACCTCTGGTGCTCGATTTTAAACATTAGAGCATTAGAACATTAGGATTATTCAACCAGTTCATGCGATGAACTGAAAAACACCATGAAGATCAAGAGCCTCGTTATCATCACACTTTTACTATCCTGCCTTACAGGTTCAGCATCCGCCTATAATCCGGATCAGGTTCAGCAGTTAATAAACACACTAGAATGCCAAAACTGTGATCTGAGCAATGCTGGCTTACAAGATTTGGATTTAAGTGGAGCTAATCTCAAGCAGGCTAATTTGAATGGGGTTGACTTGAGAGGTGCGGATTTGAGCGATGCGCAGTTACAAGGCGCAACCTTGCATGCCGCTAAGCTAGGAGATGCTAATCTTACAGGCGCTACCGGTGTAAAGTTAGCGGGTGCTATCCTAAACGCCGACACGATTTTACCCGATGGCCAACGCTATGGCGGCGTTATTGAGGAGGGTGGCGTTATTGAGGATGTTGAAGAAAAACATCTTTGATCAATCCTGTCTAATGTTGGTTCCCTTCACAAACCTTTTGATTGTTCGATGATTGGATTCTTTGATTGGTCGTCAGATAGGCATTTAACCAATCACAACCAAGCGTTAACAGATTTTCTAGATTAAAGTTCAATAACACGGCGTTATCAGCTGTCGCAGACGCCACCAGGCTGCTATCTGGACTCCAACTAATGCTTTGAATGGCGCCATCGCTCTCCAAACTTGTCAGCAGATGACTGTCAGTGGGAACAGTGGGGTTGACGCTCCAAACTGTCAGAGTCTGATCTGCACTGGCGGCAATCAATTGATCTCCGGCAGCATTGAAATCAATGTCAGTCACAGTACTGGTATGTCCCTTTAATGTATGCAACAGTTGGCCATCAAAGGTCCACAGTTTGATGGTATTGTCATAACTTGACGAAACAAGCATCTCGGTGTTGGGTGCAAAACTAACGTCCGTTACGGGATCGGTGTAACCATTATCTCCTCCCAAAACCGCCAGTTCTTCTCCCTGCAGGTTCCATAGTTTTACCGTATTATCCCAACTCGCTGATGCAATAATTTGACTATCTGGGCTAAAGTGAATCGTCGTAATGCGATCATCATGGGCATGGAAAGTGATCAGTTCATTCCCTGTGTTCAAATCCCAAACGGTCACCTTGCTCCCTTCAGCCGTTTCCTGAAGCATGTAAGCACTAGCCATTAGCTTGCCATCTGGGCTGAAACTAATACTAGAGACCGATCCCTGTACTGTGACTGTTTTAGAGGCTTCTCCGTTTATTTGCCAGAGCCTAATCTGTCCAGGTCTTTCTTCAGCACTAGAAGGATTATCCGGGACGGGGTTTTCTGCAATGGCCAGTTGCTCTCCATCTGGACTAAACTCAATCCCGGCTACAGAACCGTTTACTGGCAACACTTTTTCTCTCTGTTCAGCGGTCGTCCAGATAATCACGTCTCCATTTTTGATCTCATCTTCTGAAGTGATAGTGTAATCCCCAGCTGTGGCAATTTGGGCGCCATCTGGGCTAAATCGAACACTGACAATGGGACCATCATGCCCGGTCAAAGTGGTGGGCTTTAGACCGTCTAATCGCCACAATCGAATAGCATTATCGCCTCCCCCGGCAAATGCCAATTTATTACCCCTGCTAGAGGGGTCAAAATTAGCATTGTTAACAACTGGGATAGCAATATTGGAGTACTCTTCAGATTCTTCGAAAGTCCCATTTTCTCTATCAAGAGTCCAGAACTTAACAACATTGTCAGCACTCACCACAACAAGCGTTTTTCCATCAGGGCTAAAATCAAGAGAAGTGATGCGATCGTCATGTCCCGTTAGAGGGTTGAGAATCTTACCGGCTCGATCCCAAATTCTAACTGTCCCATCCCAACTTCCTGTCGCCAGGTCTCCCTTGGGACTAAAACTAACCGTGGTCACTCTATCATCATGTTCTAAGGTGTCTAGCAAATCACCCTGTTGATCCCAAAGTTTAACGGTCTTGTCCCAACTGGCTGATGCAATGACCTTTCCATCAGGGCTGAAGCTAACTGCTTTAACCCGATCAGCGTGACCTTCCAAAGTTGTAATGAGGGTTCCATCACGCTGCCATAGTTTGACGGTTCGATCATCACTGGCAGAGGCAAACATTTGAGCGTCTGGACTAAAACTGAGGCTGGTAATAGAGCGTTGATGCCCACCTTGCTGTTCCCTGATTACTGTGATTTCATCCCCAGCACGACTCCAAAGCCTAACGGTCTTATCGTCACTGCCGGATACAATCAGTTGACCATCCGGACTGAAGACAACACTATTGACTCTGGCATCGTGGGGTAGGCTACGGCGTAATCTACCATTGTTTTCCCATAGCTTTACAGTTCTGTCGGCGCTGGCGGACGCAATCAGTTGACCATCTGGACTGAAACTCACATGGTTTACCCAATCGCTATGACCGTCTAGACGGTTGTATTCTTGTACCGTGTGGAGTGTGTTCAACAGTTGACTAACTGTCGCGAATTGAATGTCTGCAGGGACTGCACTATCTTGTAGCTGATTTCCCCCTTTAATGGCGGCAACCAGCGCGTCGAGGTGTTGGCCAGACGTTAATAGCGATGAAGATAAGGTGGTATTAGCTTGAATTTCAGCGGTAATGGCTTGAGTTTTCGCACGCTCTAACTGATGCGCCTGTGAATAGGTAAGGGCTGCTAAACCCGTTGCCAAGGCGCCCAAAACGGTTACAATGCCTGCAAACCCAACTACATGGCGGCGTTGTTTCTGCACCCGATCGAACCGCCTTTTCAACCTTTCTTCCCGGGCTAAGGCTTCTGATAGTTCCTTTTCCTGGCGTAGTTGCTCAATTTTAGCCTGACTTTCTTCATCTCGTTTTTGTAATTCTGAAATCTTTTCCAGTAACCCCGGCTTTTGTTTCCGCTGAATAAACGAGACCAGATAATCATGTACGAGTTGATATCGCTCAGCTGAGATGGCAGGCAAAAGCATTACTAAGCCCGATTCCACTAAAATTTTTAAGATAAAGGTCAGTCGTTTAACATCTATGGTAACGTCAGTTTGCAGGACTGTTACTTCCGTTGCCAACTCAGACTTGGTTTTTAGCGGCCGCGTTCCTTTCTCATCGGTGAGTAAAAATAAAATCAGGTTGGCAATTTCTTCATTTTCAGGGCCACAATCCCGAATAACCTGCTCCAGGAATCGTTCTACCAATACCAGTTTTGGATCGTCGCCTAATGCTTTGTATTGCTCTAGGGTGACAATATCGTCATCTTGTAATTGGGTCCCCACCACTTGTAATTCAATCGGGCGAACTTTGCCAGAGCTTTTAGCCAGATCAGTCACCAACTGATTGATCAAATTTGGTTTTAGATAAAACTGCGACCGTTGGGTTAATTTCTCAATGGTTTCCTTGGCCTCATTGGGGGAAAAATTATCCAGGGGATAGCGTTTATCTCGCCCTAAAATATCAGCGGTAATATCATCCAGGTGGAGACGATCTCCTTCTAGCAAATAATGGAGATAATCTTCCCGCAAAGAGAACACGACTTTGATATAGGGCAGATTAAGACAGCTGCCTAAAAAATCCCAAAAGGCCCATCGCGTGACCGGGTTTGGATACACGAAAAAGAACTCTTCCAGTTGGTCAAAAATGAGCACCGTCAGTAGACTCCGATGCTCTGCATTTTCTCGCAACTCTTGGATCAATATGGGTGTCAGCGTCGTTGTGTTCTGCATTTGCTCAGCAGAAAAGACTGGGAGAGCCACATCAATGCCCCTCTCCTCAAACGCTGCTGATAAGCTTTGAGCAAATTCTCTAACCCAATCGGTGTAAACGCTCACCACCACAGGCAAGGCATTGCGATCGCCAATCGGATGTTGTTTGAGGGCGGGAACCAAACCGGCATTGACCAGAGAACTCTTACCGACCCCGGATGGACCATGAATCACCGTTAACTGGCGCCGGGCTTCACCCAATCGTTTGATCAAACGCTGAACATCTTGTTGTCGACCAGACGCGGCGATCGCAGTGACGGTGACGGGGCAAGCCTGAGAGGCTTTGTCTTGAGGCGTATCCAATCGGGCGTCGTGAATGTGCTCAACCGGAATCAAGGCAGGGCTGATCACCTCTTTTTCAGGTTGCAGACGACTTGCTCCGGTGAATGCTCGTAACCCATATTGTTGTTCAATCGAACGCTGTTCTTGTTTCGTCTCAAACGCTTCTAGATAGCACTTTTGGTCATAATAATGCGATCGCAACGCTTCCAGAATGCGGGTATAAAGCAGCGGGTCATAGGCAGGGTTACAAGCTTGTTTAGCTGTTTCCAGGTTCTTTGTCGCACTTTGGGTTAACTGCAGATGCTGCTGGGCTTGAGCCAACAACAGGTGGTACAAACTACTGTAATGCCGTTGCGCCCACTTCAACTCCACATATTGGAATTGAGCGTCCTGATTGGCTATTGGCCCTTGCTGATTGACTTCAAGCGCTTGCTGAGCATATTGTTCCGCTTCCTTCCCCTGCGATCGGGCTAGCGCCACTTCGGCCAACAACCCATAACTGTAGGCCAATCGAATGGGATCAAAATAAACCAGATGCACCTTGATCGATGTTTTAGCAACCTGCTCCAGTGGGTCCCATTCTTCTAATCGGTGTAAGGCTTCCCCCCAGGCATTAATAAACTTAGCCGCTAAATCAAGTCGATTATACTGTTGCAATCCTTGAATACAGGTCTGGTAGCAATCGCGCGCCTGCTGCTTTCCCCTCTGGTAGTCAGCTTGATTCAGAACCGCATATCTAGACCACCCCAGACCCATATAAAATAATACACACCCCCAGCGCTCAATACAGAGGGTGAGATAAGATGGCTGTTGCGGAAGAATTGAGCAGTGGGAACTCAGCTTGTGGAGCGGTGTTAGGGTTGAATCGTCTACAGGCTGCTCACGAATATTGACTCCCTGTTGTTCTAAGGCTTGTTCCCAGAAGGTAAGGCTCTGCTGATAATAGGCTTGCGCCTCAGACATTTGATTGTTGACATAGGCTTCTAGACCCCAAAAGAATTGCAAACTAGCAACTAGTAATGGAGACAACACTTGTTCACGCTGTTGCAGATCTTGATACGCAACTTTTAAGTCGGATTGGGGCTGAGTGTTCAGTTCCTGATAAAACGCGGAGCTGCGGGGAAACCGACCGGCCCCAACCTCCATGGCCTTGGCGAACAAACTATCCGCTTCTCTGTTTAAGCGCTGAATTAAGGTGTCCGTCGGCAACGTAAACTGAATCGGAACGCCCATCCAACTGTTAAAGTCAGGGGCTAGGGCGGCAAATTTTTGCAGGATTTCATCATTAACCCAAAGAACTAAGGGAAAGGAAAACTGCTCCCGAAACTTGTCCCGCACCCGATTAGTCGCCGTTAACAAATCTTCTAAGGCGCTAGCGGTTTCAAAGCCTGAGACGACCAATCCCAGCAGGGATGTATGGTCTAAAGACCGTTCAATCGCATCATAAAGGGATGGGGTATGAGGTTTTAGAGTGATTTCTTGCAGTTCAAAGGGACAATGATCCTGCAACCAGGTTCGAACCTGGACACTCAAGTCTACATAGTTGCAACGAACAACAATCAGGGAAAAAGTCCCTTTAGCTAAGCTGACTGCTCGCAATAACTTATTTAAAGATTTTTGGTTGTGCGCCTCAACGTCATTAGACAGCATCTGATCAGAATCATAGTAATGTTACGCAGTTTTTCTGAGTTTAGCGGCCTGCCGTTGTTTAAATTTCGAGGCTTCCGCCAGCACTGGGTTAATCCCAAACCAGCGTCCAGACTCATCCCGATATTCAAACAGAAACATACTGGACAAGAGGGTTTGGTATTCTTTTTCCCCCTTCAAAGATTGCTGTTCAATCACTTGAAAGATCAGATCCCACTCAAAGTCATCTACCCTGGATACGAGGGTATCCCGATGTTCTTGAATCACACCTTCTAAAGTGTCGCGAGAAACGGGCAAATCAGTTTCTTGAAGACAACTGTAAAAGAAACTGAGAAAATGCCGCATGTGTCCCCCACTGATGTAGCAAAGTCGATCGAGGGTTTCAGGCGCATCAAAAACCTGATCAATGTAATTTAAGCGCTCCTTTGCTTCCAGCTCTGGGAAGGCCCTCACTAATAACATTTGCCGCATTAGCGCCAGACCTGCCTGGTGAATTTGCCCATGGCGACGTTGCACAGGCGCCATCGGTAAGATCTTGGGGGGAATGCCTCCACCCAAGCGGTTTTTCATTTGTTCAGCATCGTTAGAAAAGAGGAGAACTAAGGGCACTGTGTAAACTAAATGACAATTGAGCTGCCGCAGTTGCTCCCCTCGATCAATAAAGATATATTCGGTCTGTAAACGCTTGGAGGGCATCTCTCGGGCGTTTACCCGATCGAGATTGTCCACAATCACCACAATCCCCTTGCGCCCATTTTCCCTGAGGATTTTTGTCGCCGGGTCTAACAACTCTTCATTGATGACCTGCAAAATATTATTGGTTCGGGGTTCAAGATATTGTCGTAACCGGCTGCGGAGATTAGGCGCATCTTTGGCCTTTGCTGTAATATTGGCAATGCTAGTGGGAAGGGAAAATTCTAGATTCCCACCGCCAGGTATGGGAATCTCAGCTGTCAGGTCAATTGCTTGAAGGAATTCAACGGCTCTCCCCAGCAACTCTTTGAACCCACGGGGCTGGAGATAAATTTGCTGGTGCTCCAGACTTTCACTAACTTGACGGGCGATCGCCAGCAGAATATCCGTAACATCCACATCCATCATGTCAAGGTCTTGAGTGGACTCAAAGTAAACCACATAGAAACCTTGTTTCTCCAAGTTGGCTTTAAGGCGAAGTAATTCCGTCGACTTTCCACACCCAATGTGGCCGCTAAAGAGTTGGCACGTGGGTTGATTGGGCGACAAGTCAGTAATTGTCCGCGCCAGTTTCCGAATGATGTCCTTACCTCTAACCGAGGAGAAATCAATATAATACTGGCGATCTTCCGGATTACTCAGGTCGAGCGTGCAAGCTGGATTGCAGAGATGGAAGAATTTCTGAAAATCCATGGTTCTTAAAGACTCTTCAGAAAGTGAACATGTCCCTAAATGTGCGATAGCGCCGGAGGCTGGCGAGGTAAACCCCTTTCCCGTCAGTCGGCTAGAGTCGCTAAGTCAACTTCTATACCGGGTTAGGTCAAGGCTGGTCTTAAGGAGGCGTAACCAACATGGGGACTCTATGTTCCATTGTGCATAGGATAGTCGGACTTAGGTAGTACCTCTAGAGGTACCTTTATCAGTGATCCCTGCCTAATCGCTTCTTTTTGGCCAGAGATAAATTGCGCCAGAAACCCATGTCAGCCCAACAGAAATCCAGAAAATCGTCAGGCTAGGGAGTTTCCAGACGTCTGACAAGGGGGCGAGGAGGAGGGCGATCGCCGCCA
>JAKSDM010000071.1 GCA_022360135.1 Pseudanabaenales cyanobacterium
CCTTGACTTCCGTTGCTTGGCTACTGATCACCAAGGAGTTCAATCGCGGTTTATTGCCCGCTAGGTTACTCTTGCGACTACTGCTGGAGGCTCCCCGCACCAATTGGAAGGTGTGGGTAAACTGCACCAAACTCTGACAGGCTTCGGTATGGTAGCCCCGGATATAGGGGACCGTATTTTCGCCAAAGGTGCTGATATATTCGTCACTGTCGATATAGGAATCAATCTCAGCCTCAAATCCCTCGGTGTCTAGGATGGTGCTGTGGGCCCGCATTTCTTCCAGATCCAGCGGCGCCCGACCCAGTAGATGGCGGAAGTTCAGTTCGATAGCCCGATAGCGAGCGCAGCTGGTGAAAAACCATCTCTGATAAAGTTCAGATTTGGCGATCGCCCGGACAAATTCGCGCACACTCAATTCGCCCCGCTTAAACTGAGACTCAGGGATGGTGAGCCGCTCACTGTCCATGATGTAGGCATTGCCAAACACTTGCCGATAAATGGCCCGAATGGCGATTTCGGCTTCTTCTGAATCACGACCCGGCGTCCAATCAGCCGCTTGTTCTTCGAACAAACCGACCCCGTATTTCTTGGCGATCGAATAGTCAAAGGTGGAAATGGGATCACGGTAACGCTGAGGCGTCATGTAGGCGCCGGAATCCCCTGCTGGAGCAATCACCTTAGTAGGTAAATTACCGCCAATGTCACTGACCAGCTTGGATGATGTCCCTATATCGCTGCCCATTAAGCCTTGAGACAGGGCGATCGTGCGATTAAAGCCAACATTTTTAATGCCTGCTTGAGTGCGATTACCCCGGGTATAGGGCACGACATTCTCACCAAAACTGCCCACATATTCTTCGCTGTCAATGTAGGCGTTGATCTCAGCTTCATAGCCCTCAGCATTGTAAATCTGCACATGCTCGGAAACTTCCGCTTGATCCTGCGGAGCGCGGCCAAGCAAATGCTTGAAGTTCATTTCAACGAACCGGTAGGAAGGAGAGGTTTCGAAAAAACGGGAGCGATAAAGGTCAGACAAGGCGACAGCTCGAACAAACTCACGAATGCTCAAATCCCCTTGCTTTAACTGAGATTCGGGTCCAGTGAGCCGCTCACTTTCCATCATGTCGGCGCTCAACAGTTGCCGATAAACTGCCCGAATCGCGATTTCAGCGTCTGCTTGAGAGCCGCCAGCGGTCCACTTAACGGGCGCAGTTTTGTCAGTCAGGCTAATCCTCAATTGTGAAGCAGAACCATAGATGCCGCTGGTGGAGGGAGCAGTTGGGATTGGCTTGCTGACGTAAGGAAGAGCAGCGCCCGGAGGGACAATCTTGGTGGCCACATTGGCGGCAATATCCTTGATCAGCTTGGCTGATTTGCCAAAATCATTTGCTGCAAATCCTCGCAATAAGGCAAACGTGCGGTTAAACCCGATATTCTTAATCCCAGTTTGGGTGCGATTACCCCGAGGCGAGGGCGCTATATTGTCGCCAAAGTTCAGCTGATATTCGTCACTGCTAATGTAAGAGTCAATCTCAGCTGCATATCCCTGTTCGTTGTAGAGTTGCACATGCTCGGCAATTTCTGTTTGATCCTGAGGGGCGCGACCGAACAAATGTTTAAAGTTCAATTCGACAAACCGATAGGGAGAAGATGTCTCAAAAAACAGAGAGCGATATAGATCGGACTGAGCGACTGCTCGGACGAACTCTCTTACGGTGATATCACCATTGCGCAATTGAGACTCTGCGCTGATGAGTCGCTGACTCTCCATCACATGGGCATTGCCCAAAACTTGCCGATAGACTGCTCGGATAACCGCTTGCAGATCATCCTCAGTAGCGTTGGGGCGCAGTTCAACAGACTCAGCTTCGATCCAAAGTGCCATTTAATGCCTCCTAAATCAGGCGTGTGCTCAAAGTTAATGGAAAAACGGAAAATTCAAAAAGACAATGTTGGGTGGACGACGCCCACCCAACCAATCCTTCTTAAAGTCAGGTAATTTCAGTAATACTGATAATCTTACCGGAGGTGCGGTTGATTCGCTGGATTTGAGGAGTCATCTTGCTGGCCGGGACAATGTACTCGGTGGCGCTGACCCGCCGGGGGCTATCGAATTTCGACCCCGACACCACAATTTTGAACCGCTTTTCGGAGCCAGACCCAATCACCGTCGCCGAAGCGGGTTTGATCTTGGTGGCGCTGTTGGCGGCCACAGCGTAGACGAGCTGGGAGGCTCGCACCGAACTGTCGATTTGGGCCGCTCCCCGATCTAACCCAAACATGCGGTTGTAGCCCACTTGCTTAGGATTGGCCTCGCTGATCCCGCCCCGATAGTAGGGGGCCACGTTTTCGCCAAAGGCCGCCTGGTACTCGTCGCTATCGATGTAGGAATCGATTTCGGCGTCGTAGCCTTCGGCCACACAGCGAACGATATGCTCGGATACTTCCCGCTGATCCTGGGGCGCCCGACCCAGCAAATGGAGAAAGTTGAGCTCCACAAACCGATAGGGAGCGCAGGACTCGAAGTAGCGAGTCCGATAGAAATCAGACCTGGCCACCGCACGGACAAATTCCCGCACAGTCATAGAGCGATCGCCCAACTTGGACTCCGCCGTCGCCAACCGCTCACTCTCC
>JAKSDM010000601.1 GCA_022360135.1 Pseudanabaenales cyanobacterium
ACCCGCGCCGCCATCTCATCAAACCCATCAAAAATCAGCAACAGCTTGCCCATCCGGTTTAGCTGCTCAAAGGCGCTATACCCCGGCAGCGGGATCTCATGCTTTTCAAAGAAAAATTCTGAAAACAGCGACTTAACACTCACCGCCTTGGCATAGTCCCGCAGGGGAATGACCAAGGGTAAACGGGGGCGTTCTACCCCCTTGGTTTTGGCTTCCTGATATTTTTGCAAGGTCAACCAGGCATAGTGCAACGCAAACCAGGTTTTACCTGTGCCAAATTCCCCCAGTATCGACAAGTGTTCTTTGGAGGGGTCCGCTAACCACTTATCCACATAGCCCTCAATCCAGCCCTCATCTTCGCCATAGTGGCTGACGCCAATTTTCTGCTGAGTCTTGGGGTCAATTTCATCCTTAAAGCACCCCAATGGAATGTAGTCCTGGTTAATCTTTCGATGCGCAATCTCAGTTTCTAGCCAGTCAAGATACTGACTAAAATCCGCTTCTTCATCCAGCAACTCATCCAGGGTATAGCAAGAGAGGGTTGCATAGTGTTCCTCTTGGTCAACGGCTTTGCGGGCGCCGCTACTGACCCGCATATTAGAAACCAACCACCCCTCGTTGGTTCGATGCTGTTCAACAGAGTCTTGCAGAGCTTTGACATCAGCAATTCCGGCTTCACCCGTCAGCCCGCGCACTAAAATTCTGTCATTTCGCTTGCGGCGCACCGGAATCGTAATCACCCACTCAAAGTATTTTTGTTCATATACTTCGTGACTTTCCCGACCGTAGCCGAGCACCTTAAACCAAGCCTCCAATTGCTCAGCCAAGTTATGAGCCTTACGAACATCATGAGTTGCTGCAGCCGGTAGCCACCCTTGCAACTTGCCTGCAATCTGCTCCGCAACCTTTTCCGCCAATGAATTTTCATTGAATGCTTGAGCCAACTGAACTCTCAACGCTGTGAGGTCTTGTTGCACATCAGTCAATAAAAAAGTCTGCAACCGTTCCTTCGGGGTTTGACTCCGCCTCACCACATCCAAAAACACGGCAAAGAAAACCGTCACCTCTCGCTGCATGTCAATCTTGTGGTCGCGGATGGCGTGGCCCACAAAGTTCAACTCATTGCCAAAGTCTTTCCAATCGAGTCGTTGATCCAGCGCCTCACTCAGCGGGGCCGCTCGCCACTGGTCAAACGCGTCTCGAAAGGCTTGCTTAATCTCAGGTTCAGCGAATAGCTGTAAGAGCGCTTCCGGTTTGGCTTCATCGTCTGCCAGGGCATATTCCACCAGCGTATAGGCATAAATCGCACTAAACTCGGCGGGCGGATGTTCTGGGTTCCAGCCAAAGCGTTTGAGGGTCTGGATGTAGAGGGCGCTACGCTGCAGCGGCTCTTTGGCCACAGTTGCTATAGCCTTTAAAACAACTGGAATCACTTTTTCAAGCATCGCTCACGTCCACTAACGACCAGACACCGGCCCCTACCAGGAGTCTCTTTGCTATTATGCAAACCCATTTCTAGTCGTGAGGCGTTGCTCGATAAATTTTCAGGTTTTGTTAAGATTGCCGTTGGGGATTAGCGTAAAAATAAAGTCCCGGCAGAAGACTGTGGATGTCCCTATGGTGGATGGGATGTTGTTTAGTTGCAGATCCCTTAGCTAAGGCTAATCGATATAACTTGATTTGCCTCAGTGGCGTCTAGACAATCAGTTTGGTAGATGGCGTTGCTGAACCGAGGGATGAATAGTTTATAGCATTGCCTCAATTGCCCTCACCCTAAATCCCTCTCCTTGGGGAGCTACCGTGTATACACAAGTCGGAGTCGGAGTTATTTCGGTCCCCTAAATCCCCCAATTCTGATACTGCTGGCGAATTATTTCGTAATATCGTCAGAACATCTGAAGGCCCCCTAAATCCCCCAACTTTGGGGGACTTTGAGGATCTGCTCCCCCGGAATTGGGGGCTGGGGGGCCTCAAAGAACCCTCACTTCGGAGCCAATATTTCCAAGTGTTAAATTCGCCAGCAGCATCAGAATTGGGGGATTTAGGGGGCTGAAATGACTCCGGCTCCGACTTGTGTGTACACGGTAGCCTTCAAAAGGGGGGTTGGGGGGATCTCCAACAACAACCGGAGCTTATCCGAACAGTATTGGCGCTGAATGGGCTGATAAGTTGCCTGAGTTTCCTGAGATCTACTGTGATGAATGTCCATAGATTTCTGTGGCGGCAAATGCCAAATAACGCATTACTGTGGAGAATGAAGGTCAAGGGGGCGACAAATGACTTATATTCATGGCTACGCCAAGGTAGAGCAGG
>JAKSDM010000179.1 GCA_022360135.1 Pseudanabaenales cyanobacterium
GATCCCGCGTACTGCCTCAAGAGCTAGTTTGGCCTTAAATTGAGGGTTATATTGTTTCCGTTTGTTGCTCATGAACTGCTCCTATGATATTGGGGGAGTTCAGAGCTTATACCCCTGTCCAGTTTTTGGGATCCATCTCAGAATAACGCCCCCTGCCCTGCCAACCATTTTGATGCGATAGATAGTTTAATTATCAGCCTGATCATTTTTTTATCATTGTGGGGGTGTGTCTCCTAGCCCCTGTGTATTTCACCACACATTTAGTATTGGGTTTGATTAAACCGGCTGCATCCAAGCCTGCTAGCGCTTCTTCAAATCAGGCGGAGACTATGACTTGAATAGTTAAGCCCAGCTTCACCGGATGCAACCCAAATGCTCTATTGTCGAGTTTCCTAACTCGCCCTAGCGCTCTATCCGCCCATCCTCTTATATGAAGAATTCGATCAGCAATGTCTAGAATACGGTTGTCCAAATCTGGCGCCAAATCTTCAGGGATTTCATTAAGGGCAAGGTCATTGGACTCAAATCACTTGGCCGCAGTCACTAATGCTAGCTTCATGCATACGGCGGAAGCCGGACACAGTTGGCTAAATTCACTGGTTTTCTGGATCTCAGGGGGGGCGGTTCGCCGCTTAACTTTTTCAAAGCCCAACTTTTCAAACAGGCGCTCTGCTGTTTGGGTCAGCAGATACAATTCCCGAATTCCCTGCTGACGGGCCTGTTCAAGTAATTGTCGGCAGAGCCTCGCACCATATCCCTTGCCCCTAAAGGGAGCGGCTACAACAACGGAACGCAGCAATCCATAGGAGTCATACTGTTCAATGCCGCCCAACCCCATGACCTCTGACCCAAGGCGGTAGAGAAATATTGCGTCCAGGCGGGTTGGAATATCTGAGCTAGGCAGGTGATTCTGCTGGAGCCATTGTTGAATCAGTCCTAAATCATCCTTAGTCGCGGGTTGAAGTTGAGGTTCAATCGTCTGTTTAGTCGTCATCCGTTACAATCCGTTGATCTCTGAGTTGGAGAGGCAAAACACTGAATCCGTGACCACTCATCATTAACTAAAAAAATTGACCTCTGATAATTGCGCCCAAATGACTTATTGACTTATACTGCGAATCGGTGTGAGCTACCTTCCGACAGTCTAACCTGCGTCTGCCCCCGTGATCTGCGATCGCCCCTCTGTTAAAGAAGGTAATTTTCAGTATTTTTTCGCCGCATACTCACGAGTTCTTCACTTTTGCTGTCTAAGGTAGTTGAAATCTTCCAGCAATGGCTAAGCAGCCATGCCGCCTCTTCTAGCGTTGACTTTTCACCAAAACAATGGATCCTACAACGCAGACTCAACTCATTCGTTTCTTGCAGGAAGACCTAGCCGTCCCGACTGATGCGCTTGAAATCGCACTGCGCCATCAGGAATATCGCGGTCAATTGCCTATGATTCTCTGGCAGTATGGATTGGTGACGTTGGAGCAGTTGGATCAGATTTTTGAGTGGCTAGAGACCGCTTCGCCTTCGTCTCCGTTGGGTATCCCTTAAGCATTTCCCCATCTCTCTAGAGACTTGGCTCCTCACTGCTCTCTCCAGAGAAGATATCAATCTCCACCCGCACTTGCATATTGGTTAAGCTAGAGACCTGATTGCTATCGTCAGGATTAATGCGGATTTTGACTTCGACCACCCGGGTATTTTCATCGGTCGCTGGGTTGGCCGAATCCCCTGAGAAGGTTCGCTAATGACGGCTACTGAACTTAACAGCGAAATTAGTCAGTATAAGGTTCCTGGCCACAAACAGGCTGTAATTTAAGTCAGGCGAGAACTCAGTGTGAGAGTATCAGCAAGATCACTACTATCCCCTGCCTGATCAGGCTTTTAGGAAATTCCGGGAACAAAAAAGACGGCAAATCCTTCCCACTTTAAGTTAGCTGCCCTTCAAATTAAGATTGCCTCAAACTCAATGCTAAAGGTCAGGTGTCTCCAGAGGGCTGTTCGGTATGATGACGGAAATGCTTTGCGGTTGTAATCAGAAAAATCTGTTGCTCTGTTCTAAAACACTTCTATGAAATTTTTTCGCCATTGGTTTGCTTTGCCCTTACTCACTTTGCTTGTGGCCC
>JAKSDM010001763.1 GCA_022360135.1 Pseudanabaenales cyanobacterium
CCCTCTAACCGGGCGATCGCGACGATCGAGCCCGCCTTAGCCTGGGTAAGGCTTTGCTGCTGTTGCCCCATCAGGTGATAGAGTCCCCCCATCCGATTACCATTGAGCGAATCGCCATCTGACAGGACACCTTGCCAAATTCGCACCAGGGAAAGCTTCCCGCCTTGGAGGGTGAAATAGGTTTTGAGCACCTGAGCCAGGACGGTATCTGAATCGGGTTTCAGCCCTCGTCGCTCGGCCGTGACTTCGGGTTCAGGGGCTTCTCTCAATAGGGCGTCAAGCAACGGACGAACGCCATAATCTTGCTGAGCGATACCGATGAAGACGGGCACGATCAGGTCTGCCCCTAACTCCATCTTCAAATTCTGCAAAATTTCATCCTGGGGCGGCTCAATTTCTTCTAGCAGTTCTTCCAGGAGGTGATCATCAAAGTCCGCTAACGTTTCAAGCATTTCTGTCCGCGCCGCCTGCTCTTCTTCCCGCAGGGCCTCTGGCAATGGCGCCGGATCGGCGGGCGCTCCTGGATGATAGTGATAAGCTTGTTCGCTCACCAGGTCAATAAAGCCAACTAATTCGTCTTTTTGGCGGATCGGATATTGGTGGGGCACAATCGGACGGCTGGAAACCGATTTCAACGCCTCAAGCACTTCCAAAAAACCGCTGTTGGCCCGATCCATCTTATTGATCCAGATCAGGTGGGGAATTTCCCAGTCGTCTAGAAATTGAAATAACGGGGATAGGGTCAGAACCCGAGCCGCATCAGATTCGCACACAACAATGGCGGCGTCTACGCCCACCAAGGCATTGTAGGTTTCTTGGGGGAGTTCCACTGAACCCGGACAATCTAAAAACGTAAAACGAATGCCGCCGTATTCAGTCCCGGCGGCATTAACTTCCACACTCATCTGGCGATCGCGGGCTTCCGGAGCCCCGTCTCCTACCGTATTCCTATCGTCAACTTTGCCTTTGCGAGAAGTACTCCCGGTGACGAATAATAAACTTTCCAATAAGGTGGTTTTACCACTGGAATACGGACCCACAATCGCCACGTTTCGTGAGCCCGACAATTCTTTTCTGGTCATACAATTACCCCTTTCTTATTCAAAAAGAGAAAAGCAATAGAACAGCAAACTCTTTGCAGTTTGCCGCTTTCCAAACGGATTGCCCCCAACTGCTTAGCCTCAGATTAACCTGACCATAACCTGAATTTCTAATCGGTTTGGAAAAGTTTATCCGACTAAGATTCGTAAATTACTTATTGCGATTCATGAATAAAAAGCTAAACGCTTTTTGTCTGGCGGTTAGAGATGCAAACAAATTGTGGGATTGAAAAACCAAATTAGCCTCAGTTGACTGGAATTGAGCTTGGGCATTTTCCAAAACGATCAGTAACAGATAATTCTAGAGCTACTGCACTGTACAGAACCGGCTTCCCCATCTTCCCCATCTCCCCCTGCCTCCCTCCCCTAGCCCATCAGCCCCATCAACGTCACCTCCCAGACCAAGCGAGGCTGTACGTAGCTGAGCAGATATCGGCGAGCTTCTTCGAGCCGATGGAGAGAATCGACTTGACTGAGTTGGGCCGACTTCCAGTAATACTGCTGCAGGTAGTCCACTAGCCACAGTTGGGCTTCAGTATCTAGCGCCTGGGGAATTGATCGAGCCAGTTCTAAAGCGCTTTTGAGTGAGTCAGGCGGAGAGTTGAGGGCTGCCAGGAGTTCTGCCGGAATGGTTTGGAGGCGCCGCCAACTAGCAACGGCCTGGCCCGGGCTGCCTTGGGCGATCGCCAGCACTTCAGGATGGTTGAGAATCTCGCTGTTATCCGTCTGGATGAGCACCTGCGCCATCTGCTTTGGGTGCAGGCGAGAAAACGGAATGCATTGGCAGCGGGATATTAGAGTCGGGAGCAAGGCGCTCCGGTCAGGAGCGATTAGAATGAGGCTAGCTTGGCCTGGTTCTTCCAAGGTTTTCAGCAGGGCATTGGCGGCGGCTTCGGCCATAGTTTCCGCCTGTTGGATGACCACCACTGAACGCTCTCCTTCCAGAGGGGGACGGCTCAGAAATCGGGCAATCTCCCGCACTTGCTCCAAACGGATTTTGGCCAGACTTTTCCGTTTGACCCCTAACTCGATCGCTTCATCAGCGGTAACCCGCCGCCCCTGATGGAGATAAGTCGGCTCTACCCATAGCAAATCAGGATGATTACGCCGCTGAATCCGATGGCGCAGTCGCTCTAGCTTAGGGTCCTCGATTAAGTTCAATGACACGGGATCGACTGATGAACCTAACAATAGTTCAGAAAAATTTTCCGCCGCCAGACCTCGCCCTATCCCTGACGGGCCGACAAATAGGTAAGCAGGGGCAATCCGCTTTTGAGTGACGGCTCGAATCAGCAATTCAATTGCCTGAGTTTGTCCTACAAGTTGACTGAAAGGGGTTGATACCACTGAATCAATTGCTGTTCAAGAATGGTCTGAATGGTTTGGCTAACGGCTGTCTCGCTGAGGCTAGCGTTAATTGGCACAATCCGTTGAGGATGAGCGGCGGCTAATGCCTCGAAACCGCACTGAACCCGATGATGAAACGCCAGGTTGGCTTGCTCAATCCGGTCAGCCTTCCCCCGTTTTTGAGTGCGGGCTAGACCCAGCTCCACCTTTAGATTAAGCCAGAAAGTCAACTCACTCTCTAACCCCTGGGCGGCGATCTGGTTAAGCTGCTCAATCAACGATAGGTCAAGTTTTCGCCCATATCCCTGATAGGCAATGGTGGAATCAGTGTAGCGATCGCAAAGCACCAAAAATCCCTGCTCCAGATGAGGTCTAATCATTTCCTCAACATGCTGCGCCCGGTCGGCGGCATACAGCAAAAGCTCAGTCCGATCTTGCAAAGATAGACCTGCCTGCTGTTCTAGAAGCAACTGGCGCAGCACTTTCCCCAAGGATGTTCCCCCTGGCTCACGAGTTATCACTACGCCATTCAGATGACCTTCATTTTGCAGGCATTGGAGCACCTTACTATTGACTAGCCAAGTGTATAGCCGCTGCAACTGGGTGGTTTTTCCACATCCCTCAACCCCCTCAAAAACAATCAGCTTTCCTCGCATCTTAGCAATACTTAATCCTTGACCATCCCCCCAACACCCCATTGGCGTTAGAGCTTAATTTGCAATCTCAATCTGTTTAGAAATTAGGTATAGCGGTTTTCGTTTGCATGGACACACCCTATCTTTACTGAGATGTATTCTATATGAGCGAGGATCGCTAAATGTTACATACAAATCTAAAGAGAGGATCGATAGTGGAGCATCCGGCAATTTTGTTCGGCTAAATTTTACCCTGTCCCTTGGAAACTTAGGGATGTTGGGCGCATTATCCTCTATCATAGTTTTTTGCTCTGCAAAGAAAATTCTGGAGCGCAATGTCAGAAAAGAGGCATAATCCTCTAACTATTCAGAGAAATACTGAAGCCGTCATGCCTGATCTATCCTCTATCACACTCCTTTTCTCCTGATAGAGCGTTTGCAGATATGTAAACGGTTGTGGGATGAGTTATTCATTGTGATTAGAAGTAATTCCATCAATGCTGGAATTATTATGGCCCGTTACACTAATTTATTTACAACCCCCGATACTGTTCCTAATCTAAGGCAAACCTTGGCTGAGACGCTCAAGTCCTGTGGCCTAAATTTGGTCTATGAGACCTCAGATTATCTACTGGCCCAAGAAAAACCAGGACAGGTGTCTTATCTGCAGCTTGCGACGGTTGAAGTTTTTATAACGCCGCCTCGGCTTGGCAAAAACAGAGTTGAGGTGAACCTAGTCGTTAAGAACGAAGAATTGGCGCTGAGAAGAAACAACCACTGCCAACGCATCTTTGAACAGGTTAATCAGGCGATCGCAGATGCTGATGGCTGGAAATGCCTTTAGGTAAGGATTTACGCATACAAGAGGGAGAGATCCCATTTTACCGTCGCAATTGATTAAACAAATGCTATACCTACCTTCAAAAGGCGGTTCTATGGGTTAGTCGTCTTCCTCAGATTCATCAATCATGTTGGGGCTGATTAAGGTGATGTCAAACTCATCAGGAGGCAAGGTTGAAGTGGCGTCTCGCTTCAGCTGATAATAGATCGCCCTGGCCTGAGGGCCAAAAACGATCTCGTCCTCATTTTTAAGATCATGAGCTTGGAGTTTACGACCATTAATCAGCATGCCGTTAGCGCTGGGCTTACCTTTAAGATTGCCATCAACAATTCGGTAGTAATAGGTCTCATCGTCCTTAGGAAGTTGCACCAGCGTAGCATGATGACGAGACACAAATTGGGAGGCTAGACGAATATCACACTTAGGATCCCGACCGATGGAGTAGACTGAGCTGTCTAGAACGAACTCCCTACGCCCCTTACTGTCTTCGACAATCAATATGCTGCTGAGCTGTAATTCTGGAGCCATGCTTGCCTTTTGTATCAAAATGTTGATGAGAGTAAAACCACAATTAAAGCGTTATTGGCAGCCATTACGTAACTCTAGATTTTGCCTCAATCTAGTTGATTTATGCAATCCCTGCTTAACTCTAATCTATCCGTAAGCCGCCCTAACTCAACAGAGTAATCGATATAGCGTGAGTAATTTAATGATCTCGGTCCCTTTCAGCGTTTAATTACCCCATCTCTTACCTGTCTCAGTAGCCCGTCGAACCGGATTTTAGCCAGCGCCCTATTCGTCCTCTTTCTTGATGCCCAGTTTGCTTAATCTGCTCCCATTTTGCCCATAGTAATCTGCATAAATGGCGATCGCGGCCCATAGTATCGAAAGTTTTCTAAAAATGCCTTCAGGATGAAGAAACCCCTTTTCCCTAACCGTGAGCAGGTTCAGGTCCATGCCTTGTTTTTCGGGCAAAGCATTAATCTGGAGCCATTCGCCAACACAAATTCCTTAGCCCTATCTCCACTCATGGTGGAAGCAGGAGAACAGGGTTGCGCTGTCCTCTTTAACTATGGCGCTGTCGTTGTTTTTGGCCTCCCTCCGGTAACAGAAGTTAAGTTCCTTAACGATCTCAGGACCTTAACGATAGAACCCTTTACCCATCCTGAAACTGAAGAGGTGCTGATCCGGCTAGATGCAAATAGTTTTAGCAAAGTAGAAGATGGGATCATCCTACTCCCTAAGTTTGACATTCTCAGTTTACAGATTGTGGCGGATATCTTAGCAAAAAGTGTTGTCTTAGCTCATTACGAAGAAGGCGCCGCCGCCGTTTTCGACCAGATTGAACCCTTTGCCGCCAGTTTACAGCGATTGACCTGGGGACGCAGTGAGGGCAGAGAACTGCTTAAACAGATTGGCGGCGCCTTGCTCATTCAGCACAAAATGATGGGCCGAGTCGAAATTGTCGATAAACCAGAGCTGCTATGGGATTCTCCCGAACTAGACCGGCTCTATTTAAGACTTGAGGATGAATATGAAATCCGAGACCGGCACTTAGCCCTGGAACGTAAGCTGGAGCTGGTTTCCCGCACGGCCCAAACGGCTCTAGAGTTGCAGCAACAAAATACAGGTCTGCGGCTAGAGTGGTATGTGGTGATCTTGATTGTAGCGGAGGTGTTACTCTCGCTTTATGAGATTTTTGTCCAGGGTTAGGACGGCAGTCCTGATTTTTCACAGCATCTTCGGGTAGAGACTGGGTGGAGGGTATGGGGGGTGAGGTGGAGGGTTGATTGACTTTCAGCAGCCCAAATCAGGGCTAGCCGATAGCCTGTAGGGAATTTCAAGGGAGAAGATTTGATGGGACTATCGATTGAAGTAGATAGCGACAGTTTTGCTGCCGAGGTGTTGGAAAAATCCTACAAAAAGCCAGTTCTGGTGGATTTCTTCGCCCAGTGGTGCGGCCCCTGTCAAATGCTTAAACCAATGCTGGAAGGGTTGGTGAAGGAATATGACTTTGTGCTAGCGAAGGTGGATATCGATCAAAGCCCTGATTTAGCAAATACTTATGGGGTAGAAGGGGTTCCCGATGTCAAAATTGTTAGCCAGGGCGAAGTGACTAATGGATTTGTGGGCGTTTTGCCGGAACCTCAATTACGAGAGTTATTGGCTCAGTTGAACCTGAAGTCAGACTTGGAGTTTGGCCTAGAGGAGATTCAGAGGGTCAAGGAGACGGCAGACGTCAATACGGTCAAGCGTCTGTTCAATCAACTGATTGAGCGATATCCAGAGAATCGTCAGCTGATCCTAGAGGCGGCTCAATTTCTGATCACTCAGGAGCGGGTGGAGTCGGCTCGTAAACTGTTAGAGATGATCCAACCCTATGAAAAGGCCTATTTTTCTAAAGCCCAAGGACTACAAGCAATGATTCAATTTAAGCAAACGATCGCCCATCCCACGCTGGAAACAGACCTAGATGAGCTGTATTTGAAAGCCTGCCAATCAGCCATTGGAGAAGTGTATGAATCAGCCCTATCGAGTTTTTTGGAAATCGTCAGACACGATCGCGCCTACCAAGAGGATGGTGCTAGAAAAGCTATGCTCGCCCTCTTTAGCTTACTGGGCGACGACCATCCATTAACGAAGGATTATCGTAAAAAGCTGATGCAAACGCTTTTTTAGTAAGTCGTAATTAAACGGTTAGGCATTTAATTTGCCCATACCGCCACATCCCCCGTCTAATGCCTATTGCCTACTGCCTACTAATTGCCAGATCAAACACACTAACGTTCTTGTGTACTAAAGATCAAATGCACTATATTAAAGGTTAAGTTTGGGTTACCTAACCTTTATGCTCCCTCGACAGTTAACCCTCAGAAATTTTCTCAGTTATCGCCAAGCCACTCTCGATTTTCGCGGGATTCATGTGGCCTGTATTTGTGGATCGAATGGGGCGGGGAAGTCTTCTTTATTGGAAGCGATCGCTTGGGTGGTTTGGGGCCAGAGTCGGGTAGCAGTGGAAGATGACATTATTCATATCGGGGCGAGCGAGGTTCAGGTTGATTTCCTATTTGAACACAATCAACAGATCTATCGGGTGATTCGCCGTCGCCGTCGCCATCAAACCAGTTCCTTAGAGTTCCAGATCAAAACCCAAACAGGGTTTCGCGCCCTGACGCAGCGAGGCGTGCGGGCGACTCAGCAGCTCATTCTGGAGCACTTAAAGTTGGATTACGACACCTTTATTAATTCCGCTTACCTACGTCAGGGGAGGGCGGACGAATTCATGCTCAAACGTCCCAATGAACGTAAACAGGTTTTGGCGGATTTGCTTAAGCTGAATCACTATGATCTATTGGCGGAACGGGCTAAGGAACGGACCCGGCGAGAAAAGACTCAGGTGGATTTGCTGGAGCGCAATTTACAAACCTTGGCGGAACTGCTGCGGCAGCGCTGTGGGATCGCCCAAGAATATCACCAGCTAGAAACCAAGCTGTCAGAGAGGCAACAACAGCAGCAGCGCGATCAACAAGGACTGAATCACCTGCGAGAATGCCAGCAGCAGCGGCGGGAACAGCAACACCAATTGACTGTTCAGCAACAACAACACACCCATCTCCAGCAAGTCTGTCAGCGATTACAGCAGGAATTAAGCCAAGCGCAGCAGCGCCAGCAAGGGCTTGAGGCTATATTGGCGGAGGCGGGGGGAATTGCAGCAGGACATCGCCAACTACAGCAGCTTCAGGCGGAAGAGGAGCAGCAAACGGCTAAATTCCAAACCTATCAGGCTGCTCAAGAAAAG
>JAKSDM010000712.1 GCA_022360135.1 Pseudanabaenales cyanobacterium
CCTGTCCAATAAAGCAGCATTAGTCCTACATAGAAACTGGTAAACAGCATCTTTAACCCAGCACAGTGGGGCGCCACTTCAACTAACTGTCCATTCACCAGCAAATAGATTTGATCGACTTGAACATCAACTCCCATCTGCAGTAGAGTGAATCCTGCGATAGTCGCAATGAACTGCTGCAAAGGTAGAATATAGGGCTCAATCAAATAAGGAGCTTGAGTTGGCGTAGCCAGGAAAACCAGCGCCAGCGGAAAAGCCTGTAGTCTTAAACCAGCCTGACCTTTTAAGGAAAGGCAAAGCCCACCCAATATTAGGGGCAGAGAAAGATTCATCCAGTCAGAAAGACCACTGAGATAAAATACGGCAGCGCTTATCAACAGGATAATTCCTAGGGGGTGGCAAGTATCAGGCAGGCGGCGCCATTTTTGGCGATAATTCCAACCGATGTAAGCAGCAAACGGCAAGCCAATCAAACCATGGCTAAAGTATTCGTGCTGGATACTAATAGACTTATTGAGCCAGCCATCAACCCAGTGCCAGATCAGGGGGAAATACAGCAAGCCCAGTAGTCCCAGAATCACCATCTCCAATGGATACCGTTCAAAAACGTAGAAGACTTTTACTTTTTGTTTCGTCAGCATGGCTCACTTTTCAGGCAACGGAATCAAGGGATTGAAGATGGGTATGCCCAGATTTCATAACGAGATTTTCAATCAGTCCTGTCACTCGCTCAACCTGAGCGTTTGTCAAGCCTGGATAGATAGGAAGAGAGAGAATCTCCCGACTTAAGGCTTCAGTATGGGGGAAATCGCCGGACTGATGATTGAGCTTCTGGAAGGCGGGCTGTAGATGACAAGGGACAGGATAATGGATTCCTGTTTGAATCCCATGAGCTTTAAGTTCCATTTGCAGCATCGTCCGGTTGACCGGACAATCCTGAGTCAAACGAATCACGTAAAGATGGTAGACATGTCCATTATTGCTGTGGTTCTCAATCGGTAGGACGCCGAAAGATTTAAGCCGTTGTAACCGATTATCATACTGCTGAGCAATGCGGTAGCGCTCTCGGTTCCAGGCGGCCAGATGGGGTAACTTGACCTGCAAAGCAGCGGCTTGAAGGGTATCTAAACGGCTATTCGTTCCGCCTGGATCAGTATGATAGTACTTGCGAACTGCGCCATAGTTTCTTAAAGAGTGAGCTGTTTGGGCGATCAGTTCTGTCTGAGTGACGATTATGCCGCCATCTCCTAGCGCCCCCAGATTTTTACTAGGGTAAAAGCTAAAGGCGGCGGCGGCGCCAATAGAGCCTGCTCGATACCCCTCTCGCTCGGCTAAGTGCGCTTGGGCGGCGTCTTCAAAAATCAATACATTGTGATTCCGGGCCAGATCTAGCAAGGCGGCGGGGGAAACCATCTGACCATAGAGGTGAACGGGCAAAATCGCTCGTGTCTTGGCGGTAATTGCCCGTTCCGCCGCCGTCAGATCAATCAGCGCTGTATGGGGGTCACAATCTACGAAAACCGGAGAAGCTCCCGCCCTTAACACACCGATTAGGGTGGCGATAAAGGTATTGGCTGGCAGAATCACCTCATCCCCTTGGCCGACGCCACACGCTTGTAATCCTAGCGCGATCGCATCTGTGCCGCTGGCGACGCCTATTCCATACTGAAGATTGCAGTCAGCGGCGAATGCGGCCTCAAAATCGACTAAAGCTTGACCCAGAATATAGTCTCCTTTGCGAATAACTGCTTGGATAGCTGTCATCAGTTCGTCCTCAATCAGCTGATGTTGGGAGAGCAAATCAACAAAGGGGACTGAAATCGGATTGGGATCAGTCATTGGAGGATATTTCTAAATTCAATAATTCAGGATAGATGACCAATAAAGGGAAAAAATTTAGGTTAGAAAAAGGAATCAACCGCGCAGGTTTCAATTGGGTGAAGTCATTCTCTTAGTTATGATAAGTTTGCAAAACTTTGAACACCCTGAAATGATGAAATCTCCATGAAACTTATTTGATATTTTTACGATAGGTTTAAGCGGGTGTGGCCATCAAAAAATTCTCCCATTAGAATTCCCTTAAATTGCCTTGACGCAACAATCCGAAGCCGTTCCTCTCTGGATTACATTTCGATTGTATTTTCTACAAACCTATGGACTTCAATACGGCGCGTCATTTCTTAATCAGCCAGACTGTCGCCCCAAAGGAAAATTTAGATACCTTTTTTACTCGCTTGACTCAGGGTGAACCGCCAGTGCCTGGGCAAGTCACTTCCCTCTTATTAGCCCTTAAGGTGGTTTTCGAGGGGCTTCGCCAAGAGCCAACCCTAGACCGCCAGCTAGCCTATGCCCTATTCCTGCTTTCCCAGGAAAGCCGACAGCTTTTCGAAGCCGGACGCAAATCGGGTGTCAGCTGGCCTCCCCTTCTGGATGAAGATTTAATCCGAATCGCCAGAGCCGCTAAAAGCATCTTTGCAGATGAATGGCAATCATAAAATATCACTCACTCCTCACCGAATAAACTCAACCACCGCCTCTAGACCTTTGCGAATCAGCATATTGGCTAACTCATCGGCAGCGCCTGGGTCTTCATAAGCGCCTGCCTGCATCACAATTTGTCCGTCAAAGTTGGTGCGGAAGGCGTCAGGCACTAGAGAACGAACCTGCTCCTGAGTCGCCTTGTCCTCGGCTGGCACAATAACTCGGTAATACAAACCTAGGGAGGCCGCCCGAGAGGGGGGAGCGGGAAGATCTTCAGGGCGGCCAGTCGCCTCTGTTGGAACCGAGATGGTCGGTAAACCTTCAATGCCGCCAATGGGAATGTCTGAGCTGGGCGCTTGTAGTCGATCAGGCGCTGCTGGAACAACCGCTGTATTGCCAGGAAGTTCAGGTAAATGTGAAAGTTCAGGATCTAAAACCGGGGGAGCTATCACAGGAATTTCAATAGCCACCGCTGCATCAGTAGTGGACTCTAACCCGGACGTAGCCGATCCGATAGCGAGTGAATTCGGATCAACCTGATTGGTTAAGGGAGAAATGACAGGGATTTCAATGGCTTCTGATGGAGCCAGTTCTGGTGGCGTTGGCTCACTGGTGCGAGTGGCGATCAGGTTGGTGACGCCTAGGCGAGTTAACAGAGTGGAAAACCTGGGTGAATCCGTCCTTTTGCCTGCCGCTTCCGCTTCTTCTATCAGAGCCGCCTGATCAAGCGTTGGGAATGAGTCCTCAGCTGTGCTCGCCACTTGGGATGAGGTAGAGGGAAGGATTTGGGCGGGTAATGCTACAGAGGGCAGGTCTGCAGCTGCCTGGTTAGGGGTTGATATTTCTTCAGCAGTTGGGATCGGAATATCGAGTGTGATTTCAGGTGGTTCGGGC
>JAKSDM010000415.1 GCA_022360135.1 Pseudanabaenales cyanobacterium
AATGTTGGTGGGGCGCACCGCCTTGTCAGTGGAGATCAGAACAAACTGACTGAGGCCGATCTCAATTGCGCATTGGGCGGCGGTGAGGGTGCCGAGGACATTATTTTCGATGGCCTTGGCAATATTGGATTCTAATAACGGTACATGCTTATAGGCCGCCGCGTGGTAGAGGGTGTCGATCTGATGGGCTTTCAGCAGTGAGCGAAAATAGCGGCCATCGGTGACGCTGCCTAAGCAGGGAACCAGTTTAATCTGGGGATAGGTTTCAGAGAGTTCCTGATGAATCTTATAGAGGGCGAATTCGTTGAGTTCGTATAACACCAGACAGGTGGGCCGTTGCTGCACAATTTGGCGGCAAAGCTCAGAACCGATAGAGCCGCCTGCCCCGGTGACCAAGACGGCTTTGTCGGTAATTTGTTGACGCAGCAGGGTTAAGTCGGGGGCGACTTCTGCTCGACCCAACAAGTCGGCGATGTCAACCTCACGCAGTTCTTTAATGGCGACTTGACCGGAGAGAATATCACCGAGGTTAGGCACGGTTTTAACCGGGATGGATTGCTGCTGCAACCGGTCAACAATGCGACGACGGATTCTGGGGGATACGGACGGCATCGCTAAGGCCACGGAGTCGAAAAAGTGGTTGGCCCATAGGGAGGGGAGTTGTTGGGGGGAATAGACGTTTAGGCCTTCAATGCTGACATGTTGCTGCAGCTCGGGGTCGTCGTCTACAAAGCCGACAATGTTATAGTGGGGACTATTAGAGAGGGCTTGTAACAATTCTACGCCAGCGGCTCCGGCCCCGTAGATGATTAATTGGGTGCAAGAAGTCCCAGGTAGATCCTGGCGCTTGCTATGGGAGAGGCTTTTGCGAATGATCCAGCGTAGGGTCAGGCGCAGAGACACCACTAAGATCAGGGTGAGTAGGGCGTCGATAATTAAAACTGAACGGGATAGGGCCCAGTCGCCCAGGAAATAGGTTAGGGCGATCAGGGCGACTGTACTCAAGCAGACGGCTTTGGCGGTCACCTTGATCAGGGTCAGGCTAGAATATCGCAAAATGGGTCGATAGACGCCGCTGGCCCGAAAAAAGACGTGTTGAATGGGAATTAAGATGATAATTTGCCAAGCGTTTTCGAGGATAAAGGATAGGGGTAAAAAGGATTCGAGGCGAAGGGCGATCGCCAGATAGAGGGCGATCGCAAAAATAGCAGAGTCGAAAAGCGCTAAAATTAGCTTCCGCTTATGGCGATTACCCCTCAGGATGAATTTTGCCCAGGAGAATTGCAGGGAGAATTGGAGGGAGCTATTTGGGTTCATATTAAGTTTAACTCAGCCAGAATTGTGAGCAGTGCCGATCAAAATTGTGAACGCTTGAGTTCACAATGTTTTTTATCTATGAAATGCGGTGATGAACAAAACAAACTATTAAATTTGGCGATGCACAAAACGATTAGATCTTGACGCCTTTTTGAGTCTCTTTGTAGGCGTCTAAGTCTAAGAAATTAAGCGACTTGTGCAATTGAAATTTAAGCTTTGGCGGAGATGAGACAGCTTGTCTGCCGTTTAAAAGTTACATCATCAGTAAATATGAGTGCAATCCAGGAAAATTGTATGTGATCTGGATCACTGATTCATATAAGACTCATATAAGCGGAAACCCTTGCGAGGGTTAATTTTACCAGTTGGCATAGAGCGGTTGCGACATCGATCGACAGATTGCCTGAAATTTTTTAGTACTCATGCACTTAAATGCGGCAACAGCAAACTCTGTAGATTCTATCGCAATCCTAAATCAGTCGTGAGTGATTTGAAATGGGGATCATTGTCAAATCTGGATTTCAAGGCTCTAAAAAGCATTTTTGTATTTACAAGTCATCTAGGATTTATATCACTGGCAGGCGTTTCAGCGCTGAAAGAGGGATGTATGGCAACAAGTCTGATCAGCGGCAACAGACAAACTTCGGTATGGGAATGCGTCTGAACGCTAAAAAAGACACCTCATCTTTTGCTCGATATCAGGGATTGTCTTGAAAATAGTTTGTATTACGTAGAAACCACTGATAACACTTAGCTAAAAATAGCTGAAATACTTATTTCTGCCTAAAGTTAAATCGTTTATAGAGTATCATTTTAGACTTTTGGAGCGACCTTTAAACCCTTTAAGGGGTTGCCTGGCTGCCTGATCCGGTGAAAATGATACGGAATCGATTTTTGTAAAGCTTTTGGAAAGAAAAAGCCAGAGGATTGCTCTGTCCACTATCAATATGGTGAAGTGTTAGCGGTTGTTTCTGAGACTGTCTTTAGGTTGCTCAGTCTTCCTTTCAAGGAAGCAAGTCTGCCTCGAAAACTATAATTTCGAACCTGTTAGATGGGTGACCCCAAAAAACAGAGTCACTGCCGTCCTAAATTTTCTCGGTTTGAGTCTGAATAGCCTGTTATTCGGGTTTAACTGATCCAACTTAATTGAAGAGCGATGTTATTTTAAGGGTCCAGGCTTTGATGGTCAGTTTGATCTCAGTCTTTCCCGCCACAGGATTGCTGCGCATTTGTGCATTGAGGCAATCTGTTGTGGTTTTGCTAGACCCAATTATCCCCAGCATGCTTGAGTTTGGGTGGTGCAACTGAATTTCACCAAGTTTGTTTCAGCCTATCCAATATCTCTGTCAGGCCGACTGCTGTTCCAAAAAGTTATGTCAGATAGGAAATGAAGATTCAGAGACTGTTCTAGGAAACTGTGCAGCGACTGCGCAGAATTGTGTAAATGAGTTCGAATAAGAATTCAACAGTATGATCATGGGTAGAAAAAAGTTTTGTATATTGACAACACAGAGGAGTGGTTCAGCATGGTTGAAGACTCTCTTAAATAATCATCCAAAAGTCAAATGCTTTGGTGAAGTATTTCTGTATAGGGGGCCAAAAGGCGGCAAATATTCTGATCCTCACTATTTGAGATATTACGACTTCAAGAAGAGGGAGAATATCGTAAGACCATGGTCTGTCTTTAAATATATGGATTCTTTTTTTGATGATTATCCTGGTGAATATGAGGCCATAGGATTCAAACTTATGTATAATCAGCTCTTTGCAAGGCCAGAAATTTGCCTTTCATTGCTGAAGCACAAGTATAAAATAATTCATCTGATAAGAGAGAATTATTTAGACAGAATTTTATCATGTGAGGGACAGAAACAATTGTCAAATCCTCACCCAACAACTAATGTGACGATTTCACCTATATATCTTGAACCTAGCTCTTTAGTATCTAAGCTAAACACCATGGACTTCAGAGTAAGATCCTTTAGAGGAATATTAAAAATGTATTTTTTGGGTAGCATGGAAGTAATGTACAAAGATCTTTGTACTCAAACAGATTTTACAGTTGATTCACTGTTGAAATATATAGGTTGCCAATCTACTCCTACTGGAGACTACAGCAGCCCCCTCAAGAAAATAATTAAGGGAAATTACAAGGAAAAAATATTAAACTATGCTGAAGTCAAAGAAGTGCTGAATAGCTCAAAGTATAGTAAGTTTTTGGGCAACTAATTCCCCCAACTCAAAATCATCATCTATAGAGTATCTAGGA
>JAKSDM010001388.1 GCA_022360135.1 Pseudanabaenales cyanobacterium
CCCTGGCTCAGAATAGAGCAGCCCGTCAGGGCGCTGACGGTTAAAAGACTGACCAGGAGCCTTACTAGTGAATGGGAATGCACACGGTGGAAAGGTTGCAAAGCCATAGTTCTATGATGGGTAAGTGAGCGGGCGACCCCCCTGGGTTTGATAGAGCAAACTTTCAAGGATGATGGCGTTCGTGTTGACGTTGATCGCCTGGTTGGGACCTAAATCAGGGTTCTCATATCGCCCTGATAGATATCCTCGCTGAGGGTCGGCAAGGTTTTGCACTGACTGCCGTAGGGTTTGACTGTAGCTGCTGTCGGGAAAAAGGCTGCTCCAGGCAAAAGCCGCTTTTGTACTTAGAAAACGCAATTCAGGGTGATTCTGGCCCCGTACAGTTAAGATTGACCAGGGTTGGCCGTCTGCATAGGCGCTGTAATAGAGGAAATACGGTTTACGGTCCAGTGAGTCTTCGTTAACTGCCGTCAGTATTCCCGTGCGGGTATAGCGATTAGCCTGAACTTGAAGTAAATTTTCAACTTGAGTTAATTCCGTGTCAGGCCAGCCTAACTCTATGCCCCAGAGGAGATAGGGATCATTGGTGAGGTGGTTGCTGGCCCCAGAGGAGGAGAAATCGCGTTGGTCTACTGTCAGTTCAATGCCGTCTACAGTGACTTTGTGGGTGGGTGGATGATATAAGGCGTTTTCAGCTTCAATACCCCAAAGCTTGAGTCCATAGGCGGCGTACTGTTCGTAACCCAAACGGCCCTCTTGCCAATATTGCAGTCCGTTACGACCTGCGCCGCTGCCCCATAGCCATCCCTCTTTAGTCAGTTTGGCAAGGTCATAGCGAGAAGCAATTGCATCAATGCGATCGCCAAAGTCTGGATAGTGGATCTTGAGAACGTGTAAGGCCACCAGGTAGCGAGCCAAATCCAGAGTAGACCAACCACTGGAGCCACGTCGATCAGCCCGGTTACTCAAGGTGCGCATTTCGGCGGTGTCAGTGCTGTAAGCCTTATTGGGCAAATTCGTCGGGGGTAGGGGTAGGGTCTCTAAAGTTTTTAGGAGTTGATCGAGTTTGTCCTTAAAGTCTGATGCAGGCAAAATTCCCAGTTGATGAGCTGCATGCAGGCCAAGAATGGTGCTTCCTTGATCCCACCAAGTCGACCAAGGCAATCCATCAACTGCATTGACCATGCCAGTGCTTGGGTTCCAGTTATTTTCAAAATAAGTCCATGCTCGGCGGGCAGCCGTTTGATCTTGAGGATTGGGTAACTGGCTAAGATTTTCCAAGGGAAGATTCGGGTTAGCGGCAACGGGTATGGAGGGCGCGGTCGCCTGTTGACCTACACTCGTTTCTTCTCTAGGAGGGGGGACTGGAGGAGGGATGGAAAGACTGTCTCCCATCGCTGGCGTATCTAGAATTGAGGCAGTTTGTAATGCTTGAGAAGAAGGCTGGCCAGCGATGGGAATTTCATCCCTAGCAATCCAGTAAGCGCCCTGGTCGTTGACTATCATCTCAATTTCAGGCATCGCCTGCTCCGGAAGCCCTAGCCCCAATGGATCACCCTCGCGAATCGCCTGCCACCAAGGAGAATCCATATCGCTATGGGGTTGAATAAGGGGTTGCTGATGGGTGTTTTTATGGAGCAAAGCCTGCAGAATGAGGCTGTTTGTGCCGCCCGTAAAGCCTATGGCTCTTCGACCACTTTCCTCATAGAAGCCTTCGTAATAACCTAAGACCTTGTTGTACAAATCTAAAGTGGCCAGCCACAGTTCTCGGCCATAGTCGCTTTCAGGAAATAAGGTGTAGTAGGCGAAGGCGACAGCGGTGCTCACCACACGAGATTTTGGAATAACTAAACCATCGTCATTGACAGCGGCCCAGGGTCGGCCATCTGAGACAATGGTGCTGTGAACTACATAGGGTCCTTGGTTGATCAAGGTTGTGCCGGACGCGCTAAAGGTTCCAGTCTTTTCATAGCGGCTCGCTTCAGCCTCATAAATCGCTCGCACCAGGGAACTGATTTGGGGATCAAACCCAAACTCCAGCCCATACAAAATAAAGGGGGTGCTAATGGTATTCAACACTTCGTTGCGGCGACGTTGCTCAGGCTGGGATCGTTGAACCGGCACTGGTTGCCCTTCTATTTCATCGGTGACATAATTTCCCCCCACTGCCGATCTGGACGCATCAAATCCCCAAAGTTGAAAGGCGCGGGCGGCATATTCTTCGTAACCCAGAATCTCGGCGGGATGGACTCGAACACGATTGTGACCGCGGTCGTTCTGACCCAGGCGAGCGTTGCCAATCCGTCCATTTCGCACTACCCGCAAATATGACCAGTCCAGAACTACCCGATCGATCTCATCTGTGTATTCAGGGTGGCACGTTTTGAGGGTGTGCAATGCAGCCAACAATCGCCCGATATCTAAGCCAGACCAACCATCTCCCTCTGGAATTTCATTTCCCCCATAATCTATCGGTTTAAGGGTGAGGGTACTGTAAGCTCGATGGGGCAACTCTCCCGCAAAAAATTGGATTTCTCGTAAAGCGCCCAGTGAATGACGCACCCGAGCGTCAAACTTCTCAGCGTCAATAATATCCATTGTCCGAGCGGCGTGGAGCGCTGAAAGATAATCGCCTATACCCCAGAGGGTAACACCTTCTAAATCACTACGATCAGGAACCAACCCCGATGGTTTGTAATTCGCCTCAAAGTATTTCCAGGCTGTTTTTGCATAGCGGATGTCCGTAACGCTGAGCCTGTTTTCTGGAACAGGACAGGCTGATGGTATTGGAGCGCCGACAGGATTGATAGGAGCGACTGCGATTGCTTGAGGCTCGGGCGTAGCAGGCGGCGGTTCAG
>JAKSDM010001296.1 GCA_022360135.1 Pseudanabaenales cyanobacterium
CATCGAAAGATAAAGAACAAGGGAAATAATCATATTGCAGCTTAAATGCTCATGAGCTTATCAGCCGACTGAAATAAGGTGCGATCGCTATCGGCCGCTGGTACCGCCACTACAGCCATCCCGGCCTTTTTGGCGGCGGTTACGCCAGCGGGGGAATCTTCAAACACCAGGCAGTTGACCGGCGCAGCCCCAAGTCGTTCAGCCGTGACTAAGAACGTATCTGGAGCTGGTTTACCGTGATTAATCGCCTCGTCATCACCGGTTACAATACAGGCAAACAAACGCATCCAGTGTTGGTGGCGGGTGATCTTTTGATTGAACCGTTGGCGAATTGAGCTGGTGGCGATCGCCTGAGGGATGCCGTGGGCGGCAAAGTGTTCGGTTAAAATTTTTGCCCCCGGCAAGGGTTGAGCAGTGGGATATAAGTCGGTGACCAGTTTATACCGCTGGTGTAAATAGTCCTTAGGGGTTAGGGGTAAGCCCAACCGATCAATCATGATCTGAGCTGAATCGGGGGCGGTGCGACCCATGATTTGGCAGTGAACAGTCTGATTAAAGACTTTACCGTAACGACTCGCAATCGTTTGATTAACCTGTCGATTGAGACGCTCTGTATCCAGCAACAGACCGCCACAGTCATAGATAATGTGGGTAATTGACCTCATGATTTGAATTCATCATCAATCCTTGCGAGGGGGATGCGACTGAGTGGGTTTCAGGCAAGATTGTAAAATAGGGATAAACTCACTCAGACTCGGAGTTGGCGTTTGAGGCGCCTTAGCTAAATCGTCCCAAATTCTTAATTTCACCGCTTCTGTGGCATAGGGTTGTTGAATAAAACGTCGAGCCTCATCGGATGAAAAAGTCCCCCCCTGAAGTTCAAGACTCCGTTGAGAGGCAGGGGAAAGGGAAGCCCAATAGCGGCTATCGACTGCACACAGGTAACGTTTGGCCGTTACATGCAAGCGAATAGGTTCGGTGACTGCCTCACCAAAGAGTGCTTGCAGTAACGGCATCGCGCGATACTCATGGCGGCCGTCTACTCCGCGAGTTGCGGCATCCTCTCCCAAGTCGTGCAACAAATGTCCAATATCGTGGAGTAGGCAGGCTGCAACTAGCTCAGCTGACTGCCCGTTTTGCTGCGCCAGCGTAGCGCACTGTAGCCCATGTTCGAGCTGGCTCACCGCTTCGGCGCCATACTGCTCTGCACCGTGTTGGTGTAGGGTATTGATGATTATTTGGAGTTTAGGTTTCATAGATATCTTCCTTTATCAGGCAATGCGTTTTCCCTCACGAATAACTTCAACAATCTGTGGGACAACTCCGTCGTCACGGGCTATCAGTAAATCAGCTCGCTTGCCCACTTCTAAACTGCCGCGATCGCCGTCTAGCCCAATGGCCTTTGCCGGATTAAGGGTAAATAATCTGAGTGCTTCGTGAAGCGGTAAATTTTGCGCCCGCATAATCAAAAACATCGCCTGGAGTAAACTTTGGGGTACATAATCGGAGGAGATAATATCGACTAAGCTCAGGGAAACCAACTCCATCGCTGACACATTGCCGGAATGGGAGCCGCCTAAAACCAGATTGGGCGCTCCCATCAAAATCTGTAGGCCGTTTTCGTGGGAAGCCTTAGCTGCTCTAATCGTGGTTGGAAATTCAGCAATCGCCACGCCATCATCAATCGCTTCTTGGACATGCTCTACGGTGGCGTCATCATGACTGGCCAGCGCTAGTGATTTTGCTTGGGCCAACTGCACCAGATTTTGGCGATTTTGTTGCGCATTTTGGTGTTGAGCCGCAATCCGATCGGCAATGAACTGATCGATTTCATGTTCGCCCACCCCATGTTTGCCCATGTAGAATTCTTTGTACTTTTCAAGCTTGGCGAATTGTCGCTGTCCAGGGGTATGATCCATCAGCGACAACAGACATAACATGGGATGATCAGCATAGCCTGCAACCATTTCGTAGGTTTTTTCGTACCCCAATTCACAGCGTAAATGCAGATGATGATCAACGGTAAATCGTCCCGAAGTCTGTCCTTGATAGAGGGCCTCAATCATCGGCTCAACCTGGAGCATCCGCAGAGAGTTGGGGGCGAGATCGCCCACACACACCGCATCACACACAGTCGTGATACCCGCCGCCGCCAAATCGCGGTCGTGATAGACTGCGGCCACATCCAGCGGCCAGTTTACCTGAGGACGAGGCGACATCCGCTGCTCTAAATTGTCGGTGTGTAGCTCAACCAGACCCGGCATCAGATAATCGCCATCGCCATCCTGGCCCCAGTTCACAACACCGGGCTGAATGTCGCTAATTTCGCCATCCTCAACCACAAGGGAGCCTAAGATTTCCCCTTCGGGGAGCTGCAATCGATAGTTGGTATAAATCTGCTGAGTCATCAAGATCTCCGGCTGACTATCCTTCAGCATCGCACCCAAACATTAAGGTCCGGTTACAAACCTGGTCACGCACATCTTCATCATGAAAAATTCCTACCAGAGCGCAGCCCTGACGTTTGCGCTCAGTAATCAGCTGTATCACGACGTCCTGGTTGGCGGCGTCTAAGGCGGATGTAGGCTCATCCAACAGTAAAATTGGGTAAGAGACTGCAAAGGCGCGGGCAATATTCACCCGTTGTTTTTCACCGCCTGAAAATGTCGTTGGCGATAGCGGCCATAATCGTTCTGGCAAGTTTAACTGGCGCAATAAATCACACACTCGTTGGCGCGCCTCTTCTGCCTCCATCCCCAGTTCCATCCGCGGTTCCGCCGCCACATCCACCGCACTTACCCGAGGAATCACCCGCAAAAACTGGCTGACGTAACCCAGCGTGTGCTGACGCACAGCGATCAGTTCGTGGTCGGCGAGCTGAGGCAAATTGACCCATTGTTGCTGGCGCTTTACCCAAATGTCGCCCTGGTCAATCCGATAGTTGCCGTAGAGCGATCGCATAAAGGTTGATTTTCCAGAGCCCGACGCTCCCACTAGGGCCACACATTCTCCAGCTTTCACAGTGAGAGAAACGCCTTCTAGGACTGACAGGCGAATGCCGCCCTGGTTATGTAGGGTAAACCCCTTGACCAAGTTAACCGCCTGTAAAAGAGTGTCGGCGGCGGCGGTGGGTAAGGGTGGATGAATCGTAGCGGTTTGAGTCATCATTTTTGGGCGTTCTCAAGGTATTAATGTCGCGCTTACCAGCTGCTGTGTGTAGGGATGATGGGGATCGTCTAAAACCTGTTCAGTGAGACCGACTTCAACCACTTGGCCTTGTTGCATGACCATCAGTCGTTGGGCCAATAGTCTCACCACTCCGATATCGTGGGTAACTAAAATGAGGCTCAGGCCCAAGCTGCGCACCAGCGATCGGATCAAATCGAGCAGCCGCGCCTGAACAGACACATCCAACCCCCCGGTCGGTTCATCCATCAAGACCAGGCGTGGGCGAGCGACCAAAATACGAGCGAGTTGCAACCGTTGTTGCATCCCGCCTGAGAAGGTTGACGGCAGATCATCTATGCGTTGTGACGAAAGCTCAACTTGATTCAACCAATGAATGGCCTGACTGCGGATATTGCTATAGCGCCGTTCTCCCAAATCTAACAAGCGCTCGCCAATGTTGGCCCCTGCCGTGACCCTCATCCGCAAACCATCCCGAGGATTTTGCCGCACAAATCCCCATTCTGTGCGCATTAGCTTGCGCCGCTGGGGTTCAGGTAGGGTGCGAAGGTTCAGGAATTCTCCCGTGCGATTTTGGTAGATTAACTGGCCATCATCTAACGGCAGCTGCCCCGCTATCCCCTGGAGCAAAGTGCTTTTGCCCGAACCCGATTCGCCAATGACGCCGAGCGCCTGACCAGGGTAGAGGTCAAAGGAGATGCGATCGCAAGCAGTCAACCGCCCATAGCGCTTAGTCACATTCTCCGCCGTCAACAATGGTTTCATCCTTGCCTCCCCGGCTGACGCTGATTACAATAATCTGTGTCTGAGCAAATCCACATACGTCCCCCTTGGTCATCAGTGAGCACCTCGTCTAGATAGCTATCCGTAGCGCCACAAAACTCACAGGCGTGCTCCCATTGCTCGACCACAAAGGGATAATCCTCAAAGTCGAGACTTTTAACTTTGGTGTAGGGCGGCACTGCATAAATTCGCTTCTCCCGTCCGGCGCCAAATAGTTGCAGGGCTGGGTTCATATCCATTTTGGGATTATCAAACCGGGGAATGGGGCTGGGCTTCATCAAATAGCGGTTGTTCACCATGACTGGATAGTCGTAGGCCAGCGAGATTTGTCCATAGCGAGTAATGTCCTCGTAGAGTTTGACGTACATAGGACCATATTCTTCCAGCGCGTGCATCTTGTTGGCCTCTGTGCGGGATGGCTCAATAAAATATAGCGGCTCGGGCATCGGCACCTGATACACCAATATCTGGCCTGCCGTTAAGGGGGTTTCCGGAATCCGATGGCGAGTTTGAATCAATGTCGCCTCAGCCGTACTTTCTGTGGTTTTGACGCCACAGACTTTCTGAAAGAAACGACGGATATTGACTGCATTGGTAGTGTCATCCGCACCCTGGTCAATCACCTTCAGCACATCATCCTGGCCAATCACTGACGCTGTTGTCTGAATGCCTCCGGTCCCCCAACCGTAGGACATGGGCATCTCTCTAGAGCTAAAGGGAATTTGGCGCCCTGGAATGGCCACAGCTTTCAACAATGCCCGCCGAATCGAACGCTTGGTCTGTTCATCCAGATAAGCAAAATTAAAGCCTGCTTCGATGGCGGTGCTTTTTCCTGGAGAAAGCGCATTAACAATTTCCATATTCTTCCATCAGTTCAATTGCCGCTTGAATTCCAAATTCTGCTCTCCCCCATCTTCCCTCTCCTCCTTATCCTCCCCATCCCCCTGTATTCCCTGAGCGTCATGTTCATGGCGCAACGTACGAATCAAGTTCAGTTCAGCTTGAAAATCAATATAATGGGGCAGCTTAAGATGCTGCACAAAGCCTTGCGCTTCAATATTGTCAGAATGGAATAGGACAAACTCTTCATCCTGGGCGGGGCCATCGATCGCTTCCCCTAATTCCTTTGCCCGCAAGGCTCGATCCACCAGGGCCATCGACATGGCTTTACGTTCGTTATAGCCAAAGGTCAGTCCATAGCCACGGGTGAATTGGGGCGGGGTTGCTTGATTGCCTTTAAATTGGTTCACCATTTGGACTTCGGTGATGGTGACGGTGGCGATCGCCACTTCAAACCCCAATTCTTCTGGGCAGATCACCACTTCAACCTCACCCATCCGGATTTCTCCTGCAAACGGATGATTGGTCCCATAGCCTCGCTGGGTCGAATAGGCCATCGCCAACAAAAAGCCTTCATCGGCCCGCGCCAAATTTTGCAATCGCGCATCGCGTCCGGTGGGCGTCGTCAACGACTGACGCGTAAGGTCAAACGGGGCGGCAGCGGCAGCGGCAATTTCTGGCTGCAATAAACCCTCCTGTTCTAGGAGGTCAGTAATCCGAGGCGTCGAACAATGTCTTTGGATAGGGGGGGATAGGGAGCTAGGATCAAGAACCTTACCATTGCCGTTGCCAGTGTTCTCGTCTGACCCATGGTGCTCAGGAGCCACAAAGGTATTATTTTCCGCCGCCAACTTAAAATCCAATAATCGATGAACATAATCAAACGTCGGCCCCAGTTTCTGTCCCCCAGGGACATCCTTAAAAATGGCGGAAATTCGCCGTTTTAAATGCATCTGGCTGGTATCTAAGGGCTGACTATAATAAAGTCTCGGCAGCGTTGTTCGATAGGCCCGCAACAAAAAGGCCGCCTCCACCAAATCTCCCCATGATTGCTTAATCGCCAGGGCCGCCAGATCTGGATCAGATAAACTTCCCTCCGCCATTACCCGGTTAACCGCCAGTTGCATTTGCTGCTTAATCTGCGCTATCGATAACTCTGGCAAAGCTGCATCCCCACGCCGCTTTGCCTGGAGCAACGCCTCTGCATTTTGAATGGCAGCTTCACCACCTTTTACCGCGACATAGGCCATAAAACGCCATCCGAGAATTCCTAAATTAACCAACTCTGACACTTCGAGGGAGTCCCAACACTTGATCGCCAGACAAACACAAAACGTCTACTCCCAAGGGGTAGAGCCGATGATTGTCTCGCCACTGTGGCCAAAAAGTTGACGACACTTGGGGTGAAACCATAATCTCCGCTAAAATTCCTGGCCCCTGCAGAGCAACCATGGCGCCGTGGTTAAGACTCTCTACCTGCATGAAGAGGGTGGTAGAGGCTTCAGGATATTCCGGCATCCCTGGGTTGAACTTGGTCAAATCAGGGGCGTGATCCCCATCCCAAATCACTGCAAAATCAGCCCATTCTGGATTGTCTGTCAGCCGACACCCGGTGTGAAACAATAACCAGTCTCGGCTGCTTTGAGGGAATCCGGGCTGCAACCAGACCTGGACGTCTAAATCTAAGAGCGTCAAACACATGGCCGCCGTCGCCGCCGACAAGCCTTCAGGGGGTTGCAGATTGACATCAATGGATTTCACCCAACCTGGTCGTGACATCGCCGCCAACACCGCTCGAAAGGTGTGTTGGGCGTCATGAACTCTGTCTACAAAACCGGGGGTTTGCGCAACAATAGCCATTCCTAAGAGACTTCTCCCCGCAACATCGTCAAGAAATTGACTTGGGTGGCGTCAGTTTGACGGTTTTCTTTAGCCTGCCGCTGCTGCGCCGCGATCGCTAATGGCGTCACCACTTGTTGATAAATCATTTGCCGCCATGTGGGATGTTGCAACAGGGCGTCACATATCGCCGCTAACTCTGCATGACGTTGCGATCGCCCGGCCACATAACCGAAACCACTAATTGTCCTGTCGCCAACGGTTTCATCTAGCTGTACAACACAACGCGTCAGGGTGATCTCGCCTAAGTTAAAGGGTTCCCCTGTTCCCCCAGCCCGACCCCGAACCATCGTCAGGCCAATTTCTGGGGCTCTCAGATAGTGATAGCTGGGTAGGGTGTTATAGGGGAGTAATGCCTTCTCGATTGAAGTTTCAGAGGCATTGGCCAACACTGCCATCCAGCGCTGACGGGTTTGCTGGCGGGATAAATCGAGGGGGTCTAACTCGGGCGAGTGGAGGTTATCCATACCGTTCCGCTGATCTGTATTATTTGTATTATATAGATGTCTAGACAAATTATGGAATGTTTCGCTGAATTTCGCAAGTGTTATAGATCGCTGACTGGAGAACACCCCAGATGCAGTCCTAATTGCATCGCTTTCAAAAACTGAGCGATTTCCCGCTGGTTGGAATATGCCGGACTGAAAGCACCCCTTAGGGGTACTTTTAATTTTTGATGGTATTCCTTACGCTTGGAGAGTAATCTAGAGAACCCTATAAGATTAGGATGGGTTTTAAAACTCAATCAATGCTTGATTCTTTTATCCGAGAGATCAATACTTTCAGGGGTTTTTAAAACAGACCCTAGCAGGTTCACAATCCCCTCATGATTACGTCAGATCCTACCGAGATAGGACTCGCTTTAGGTTTGAAGCGCGATGAGAATCCTAAAGCGGCTGACTTTGATCCATCCGAAACGGGTACCTGGTGGGCCAGTGTGATTGGCTTAGGGGTGCGGCTAAAATGATTTCAAATCCAACCTGGAGAGCGTTTCACCCTCCACAGAGCCTTTGATATGCTTCAGCATGACGGAAGAATTGTATTGTAACTGCTGA
>JAKSDM010000053.1 GCA_022360135.1 Pseudanabaenales cyanobacterium
AGCCGTATCGGGTTATTAGTTCTCAAAGTTCTGTCCAAAGCCATATTCAGGTTTCCCCACCCAGTTCCCATGCGCCGTATCTTCCGGAACAGTTAGATGCTAGAACCTTGGCCAGGTTGCTGGGTCTTGGAGAGGGGCGAGAGCTGACCATTCATGATGTGCAATTACTGATCTACCGTTTTGATCCAGATGACCGCGGCAATGCGACTGGTGAGCACGATCATAATGATGAAACCCAAATGCATGTATGTGGACCGTCCCTCCAGTTGCCGGAGTTGTCTGCCGAAATAACGCCTGGTCAATACTATGTCGTTTGCCAGGCGCTTTTTGCTCTTAGCGTTCCAGGGCCTGGCGATCTTAACTGGAGCGCTTTGGTTGAGCATCAGACGGGTGCGATTTTGCGATTAGACAGCTTTATTGGTTGTATTGATGGGTTTGTGTACCTGCGAGATCCTTTGACCAAAACAGGAAATGCCTCTGTCCGCCCTAACTCTGCAACGGCAACGTTAGACTCTGTGCGGGATCGTGTCCGTCTCGATGGGTTGTCCTCCCCTATATCTTCCTTTGCGCCCCAAGAACTGCGTGGTGAGTTTGTGCATCTTCGCGATGTCTCATCACCGCCTATTCAGCCACCGACTGAACCTCGGGGTGATGATTTTCTTTACTCAGTGCCTACCAATAATTTCTCTGCCGTTAATGCCTATTACCATTGCGATCGCCTTTTCCGCATGCTCGAAGAGATGGGATTTAACGTGCGCAGATATTTTAATGGCACAACATTTCCGGTGTCGGTTGATCATCGGATCAGCTATGGGACCCCTCCCACCCCCAATGTAGTCAATGCCTCAGCCCCTGGAAATGCTAGCAGCAATGGGTCTGATGGTTTTCGCTTTGCTCTAGTTCAACGAAATACTAATGTTGGTATGGCAGTTGAGTGGCGTGTGATCTTGCACGAGTTCGGTCATACCATTTTGTGGGATCACCTTAACTCCCCTAATTTTTTCTTCGCCCACAGTCCTGGGGACGCCTTAGCGGCAATCCTCAATGATCCGGGCTCCAGCGTTCCTGATCGGTTTGTCACATTTCCGTGGACACCGATTACCCGACGACATGACCGACGGGTGCAAGACGGCTGGGGATGGGGGGGACGAATGGATTCCCCGACCCGAGTTGGGATTCCTGGCACCCGGGATGCGGCAGGGTACGATCGAGAACAGATTCTCTCTTCCAGTCTATTCCGTTATTACCGGGCCATTGGGGGAGATCACTCAGATCCCGACATTCAAACCAAAGCGTCACGATATACTGCGTTCATCATTTTCTTGGCTGTAGGCGCTCTAAGTTCTTTGGCCCCACCGCGCGATGCAGAAGACTTTGTGGATGAGTTAATGGACGCGGACCTGAGTACTGATGAATTTGAAGGTCTAGCCGGTGGAACCACTCACAAAGTCATCCGTTGGGCCTTCGAACAGCAGGGTCTCTACCAGCCGTTTGGCGCCCCATCACCCGTGACGCAACCAGGCGCTCCTCCTCTGGTTGACGTTTACATAGACGATGGTCGCAAGGGGGAATATGATCCTCAGCCGAGCTTTATCTTTCGTAGCACTGACATTTGGAACAGACGCGCCTCTGACAATGAACTCGTCCACCAACCGCCGGTTGCCAATCAGGCGAACTTCCTCTATGTTCGAGTCAAGAACCGAGGCAATTTACAGGCTAATAACGTCGTTGTCAGTGCATTTGCATCCTCAGAACGGGGCGATCGCCTATGGCCCAGCCAATGGTCTGCTCTAGATACAGCTTCTGTATTAGGGGCGGGACCGATTTCTCCTCAGGGTGAAATTATGGTTGGCCCTTTTGAATGGACTCCCCGTAATATAGGCTCAGTAGCCATTATGGCTAGCGTCTCTGCGGACAGGGATCCTAGCAATGCTGATAGCGTCGCCAGAGAGATTCCCATAGCGCGTCTGGCCCACTGCGACAACAACATTGCGGGTCGAGTCATGAATGTTGTTGGCGGTGAAGATGGTCTTGTTGGAGAAGTGGCGATAGCTAGCATCCAGCCCAGGCTTACTATTCCTGATGCAGATCCGATCGGGGTTGTCAGTGAACTTAGGGTTAAGAATTCGGGAAATATTGACCAACTGAGTGTCTCCTTGACAATCGTTCACACTCATATTGGCGATCTTTTGGTAAGGCTGAGTTCACCATCAGGGACAACCCTAGTTCTCTTCGAGGGCCAGGGTGAATCAACCGACAATCTCAACACAACCTTCTCCTCTAACACCCTCAGTGCGCTAGCAAGTCTTAGAGGTGAAATCGCTGCAGGGATTTGGCGACTACGTGTCATCGATCGGGTTGGGTTGGATGAGGGAACGCTGGTTAACTGGGGGGTTGAAATTCAACTCGCATGATATGCAGATGGGTGCTTTGGGTGAACTCAATGGGCTTAGGTTCTCTGGAGGGTTGTGTTGCAAAAAGATGGTATGTAGCAAGGATTTGAGAAAATAAAAAGGCAAAAAAAATAGGGGGCGATCCGGCCCCCACAAAAAATTACATGTTGCCTGCATCATAAGTACCTGTGCATTGAAAATTTCAATGAGACCAAGTGTCATTCCGAGCTTAGCTTCGTCTACGGGGCGCTGGGGGTTAACCAGCAGTTTGAAGGCAACACGAACGGCAGAGATAGTTTGGGCCAAGTCACAATTGACCGGGCCACGGTTTTGGTTAGCGGATCCCGTCAAATCAACCGTCATTTGATCCCTGGAAACGGTCACTTTAACTTGAATAGGCCTGGTTCTGACGGATTTTGTGGAGTCCTCTTGGTGTAGAGAATAGGATCGCGAACTCAGGGTGTTTCTCCAGACGGATAAAAATCCGTCTGCAGGATCCAAAAGCATCTTTGGATCCACTGATGCATCAGCAGAATATACCGAGACGGGATCCAATCTCCAATGCTTCCACAGTTGTATCATTCCGCCGATTGAGCGCTACTCCGAGCCATTGTCAGTTGAGATTGAGGAGGGGATTGGTTGCATATTGGAATCCTGTGAGAGATCCAACCAACATTTCTGTGCTTCTGATAGTCAGTGAGAAACACAGATGATTTCTATCTCTTCTGGCTTTAAATACGTTTGTAATATATTTGTCGTGCGGAATGTCGGTTACCCAGATTTCTCAAACAGGTTTCAAGTGTCTTGGCTCCCTTAAAGCGCGCAGCCATACTGATGATGGCAAGTTGTCAGTGTAATGTACCCATAACAATCCTTTGGTCAGGTTAGCGGCTCGGTGACGCTGTCTTAACGGATGAGTTTGTACGATGGCTTTTGACTTTCAAGGTCAGTTGACTGCTTAGCGGGTTGTGGTAAACACCACGGTATGGTTTCTGCGACTAAAGGAATAATATCTCTTAATAATGAGACTGCTCCAAACAAGAGATATTAAAAAAAGAATGGTTTCCACAGCTGCTAGATACACCTTAGGTTCTGTCCAGAGCCAAACAGTGTTTACTAAAGTTGCTCCCAGCGCCAAGCTGCAGACCACAAAGCCTGTTTAAACAGTTATCATAGGTTTCAGCTCAGTTGTTCCAACTGACCGATTGCCTGTCACAATCACCTAGGCCGCCGATTTCACTAAGACTTGCCAAGCTTCTCTCGCCATTTTCTATTTTCAGAATTTCTGTTTTCAGATATATAGCAGTCCTAAATCAGTCGTGAATCCTATGAAATAATGAGGATCATTGTTGAATAAGGCTTGCAAGGCTCTAAAAATCCTTTTACATTTACAAACCATCTAGGATTGCTATATATAGAGCATTAGCAAGTTTAAGCTGGAAGAACGTTACCCCTGTCCTATGAAAAAACTGCTTTTGACGCCTGTGCTGTTCGTGCTGGTGGGGTTGGTTGCGAATTGTGCTCCACGGCCATCGCAACCCTCTGCTGAGGTCTCTAACACCATTCGTTTCGGCGCCGCCGTCAGTGAGACGGGTAAGTTTGCCCGTGAAGGGAAAGATACTCGCCAAGGCTATGACCTTTGGCGGGATTGGGTGAACGAGGAA
>JAKSDM010000788.1 GCA_022360135.1 Pseudanabaenales cyanobacterium
CGCTTCTAAGGAAATATCTTCCGATGGTAAGCGAGAAACAATATCAGTTAAGAGCTTTGCGGGAAGGGTCAAGGTTCCTGCCTGTTCGACCTGAGCTGAGAAACTAGTTTCAATCCCTAAACTTTCATCAAATCCGATCAGAGTTACTTGCTGCGCCTGTACATCCGCCTTAAGCAAAACATTTCCTAAGATGGGTTTACTCGGTCGTGACGGAACAGCCCGACTCACAACTGATAGATGAGTATTAAATTCGCTTTGTGCGCAGGTGAGTTTCATAGTGTCTAACTGACCAGAGGGTAGAACGGTTTCAGCCTGTAGGATGAGCGAGATTGCATACCCTTATACCAAATGGATATGAAGCTGTACAGAATAGATGAGATTAAACCCTTTGATAGCAAGGCTTTTAACCTCTAAATTATGCTCATCCTCATATTGAATTGGTATTACTAGCTTACTAGGGTGATTAAACCGACTTCTATTCATCCGTTGGAGTTTAGTCTAATCCTGTAGGAACTTAATTAATAGTAGTAGTAGTAGGGGGTGTGGAAAGTGTGGATAAATTTTGGGATCTTTGTTGCTAAAACGGTTTGGGCCATTAACGGTCTGTGGAAAACCTGTGTAAAACGGTCAACATATTCCACAAGTCTTATGCAAGGGGAGATTTTTTTCCCTTGCGCCGTCGCTTTTTCCCCGGTCTCTCAACAGGTTTTCCACAAGAAAAGAGGGGTTTTCCACAGGCTATAAATCTCTGATATCAATAATTTCTCAAGAATTGGCTAAGATATTGCCGGTTGAGGGTTAGGAACCTGCCCGAACTCCTCTCCCTAGGCTCATCAGGCCAGCCCAAACTCCCCTCGCCTGATTTCAAGACAGGGGATATCTTGGAAACGATGATAGATGTTCTAATTCTGACTCGCTAGGTTGATGCGATCGCTAATCTGACGTAGGGTTTGAGCTAGGTTTAGGTCCCGTTTGATCAGCTGAGTGATTTTATCGCAGCTGTACATGACCGTGGTATGGTCTTTGCCGCCGAACTCTTCACCAATTTTAGGCAGGCTGAGGTCGGTATGTTGTCGCATCAGGTACATCCCGACCTGACGGGCAAGGCTGATTTCACGCCGTCGAGAGGCGCCTTTGAGATCATCAATCGAAATCTTTAGGGCCTCTGACACGGCGATCAGGACAGAGGTGGGAGAGACTTCGACCCGTTCGACCGGGGGGTTGAGCACAGGCGCCAGATTATCTACAGTCATGGGCAGACCAGAGATAGATGTGTAGGCGATCGCCCGAATCAAGGCCCCTTCCAGTTCCCGAATATTTGAAGTGTAGGTGGAGGCAATGTATTCAACCACCTCCCGGGGCAGGCGCATATTCTCATACTCGGCCTTCTTTTGAAGAATCGCCATGCGAGTCTCTAGATCCGGGGTTTGGATGTCGGCGATCAACCCCATGGAAAAACGAGAGCATAGCCGTTCCTGCAGACGGGGAATTTGATTAGGGGGCCGATCAGAGGCGAGCACAATCTGTTTACCCGCTTCATGGAGGGTATTGAAGGTATGGAAAAATTCTTCCTGGGTGTATTCTTTGCCTTCAATGAATTGAATGTCATCCACCAGGATAATATCGACAACCCGATAGTGTTCCCGAAAGCGCTGCATACTGTCTTTGCGAATCGCCGTGATCAGATCGTTGGTGAACTGTTCAGTGGAAACATAAGAGACCCGAGCATTGACATCAATCTCTAAACGGTAGTGGCCGATCGCTTGCATCAGATGGGTTTTTCCCAGGCCGACACCCCCACAGAGGAACAGGGGATTAAATTCACGACCGGGGGACTCGGCTACCGCTAGCGACGCTGCATGAGCCATCCGGTTATTAGCGCCGACCACAAATCGGGAAAAAACCGCTTTGGGATTTAGGTCTGTGGGGCGATGGGGAGGATTGGTCGATGATTCTTGAGTCTTAGGGACAACAGCGGGTGTCGGCCACATCAAATCAACTGATGAATCAGGGGGTATATCCGTTTTCCCATCAGTGGCTACAACCACCTGAATATCGACCTGGCGACCTAGAATATCGTTCACGACTTCGGCAATGGCGCCGACATAGTGCTTTTGTAGCCAATTCCGCGCGAAGGGGTTGGGCGTAGAAACAATCAGAGAATCCGCCTCCAAGGTTTGAGCGCGGGCAGGTTTAATCCAGGTTTCGAAGGTTGGACGACTGAGTTGTTGCTGCAATTTTTCCAGAACTTGATTCCAAAGTCCCTCTAAACCCTGTTCCACAACGAACCTCCACAACGAAACAGCCCCAAGGCGAACCAACAGATGGGATCAAACGCTAACCCTGATTTTAAGTAAAATGCCGCCAGCTTTAATAGGATCGCTGACAATATGACAGACAGTCGAAATTTGATCAATTATTCAGAGGTCTGGATTCTTGAGGGCTTAGCTCCAAGACGCTTGAATCTAAATTAGCTCTTGCTAAATTAGCTCTTGCTAGAACTTACTAGGGTACTAAAAATGTGGCAGAAAGGCTCATCTCACATCTAGATATAGTGTTTAAAGGATGATTAATCAGATATGAACCACCACTACTTGACTATTTTAGTGGGGAGTTCCAGATCCTGAATGCAGTCAACAATGCATACCACCTAACCACTGAATGGTTGTGAATTGTAATCGATCCCAGCGGCTAGAACTGACGCCCCTCCCGGTTACTCTAACACCTTGGAACTATAGGCAGGATTGAAGCGTCTGTCTAGAGGCAGAGGCTGATCGGACACTCCTCTATCTCGAAAAAAACCTTCACAGCAGCGCTCCTTCCCCAAGGTATAAATTTTTATTCTAGGTCTATCTGAAGATATATAGACTTTTTAGGGGAGAAGGGCATTTCTCTAAGAAATAAGCTTAGATTAAAGCAATCCCGAGGTGCGAGTGAGTTTCGACCTCTCTTCTTTGGTTGTTTTTTATGTTATAAGGATCGAGCGATGACCATCCCGGGTCCGAACAGTGAGCCAAGTCCCTGGCTAAATCCTGGAGATAATGATGTTGACACGGCTGATTTTCGATTAGCGCCTCAACTGGCTAAAAGTGACCGAACAAAAGGGTTGTGGCGTCAGATAATAGCCTACGGTTTGCTGACTTTGGCCAGCGTCGGCGCAATTTTCTTGGCCTATCGCGCCGCTCCCTCTCGGGCTGTGTCGTTGGCGGAACCCCTGATTAGCCAAGCGCCTTCAGGAACGAATCGACTCTTTGTTGGACAGGGCGCTAATTTTATTGCGGCGGCGGTAGAAAAGGTCGGTCCGGCAGTGGTTCGGATTGACTCGTCGCGCACTGTAACCCAGCAATTGCCGAGTGTATTTAATGATCCCCTATTCCGGGAATTTTTTGGCGATTTTGGCGTTCCCAATGCACCCCCGACTCGGGTGGAACGGGGGACAGGTTCTGGATTTGTGATTGATGCGGACGGTATTATTCTCACCAACGCCCATGTGGTGACAGGGGCGGATGAGGTAGTTGTCACCCTTAAGGATGGCCGCGAATTTAGAGGTGAGGTGTTGGGGCAAGATCCCTTAACCGATGTCGCTGTCATTCGAGTTGACGCCACAGGATTGCCGATCGTCTCTCTGGGAGATTCGGATCAGCTACGGCCTGGGGAATGGGCGATCGCGATCGGGAATCCTCTCGGGTTGGATAATACTGTCACCGCTGGCATCATCAGCGCCACAGGCCGAAGCAGCGCCCAGGTGCGGGTTCCCGATAAGCGAGTGAATTTTATTCAAACCGACGCCGCCATTAATCCGGGTAATTCGGGGGGACCTCTGCTGAATGAGCGTGGTGAGGTGATTGGGATGAATACCGCGATTATTGGAGGGGCGCAGGGTTTAGGATTTGCGATCCCGATTAATACGGCCCAGGAAATTGCTCAGCAGCTGATTGCAACTGGACAGGTTGAGCACCCCTATCTGGGGGTGCAAATGCGGACCCTGACACCTGAACTGCGGCGCTTTATTAACGAAGATCCGCGCAGCAATCTTCAGATCCAGGAGGATCAGGGTGTGGTTGTCCTGGGCATCATACGCAATTCTCCAGCGGCAAGGGTGGGTATTCGTCCGGGGGATGTGATTCGCCAAATCGATGGTCAAGCCATTACCGACGCCGAGCAGGTTCAGCGCATTGTGCAAGCAAGTTCGGTAGGAGAAACATTACAACTCGAACTGAGCCGCAATGGACAAGTAATAGACATTGCTGTGCAACCCGACGCTTTTCCTGAACAGGCCCGACGATAGGCTAGGCGGATGGGCGTTCATAGCGGTTAGGGAAGGAAAAAGGCAAGGGAGCATTCATAAGGAGACGGGAACAATGGCGGATGTGCTCAAGGTGATTCAGCTCGGAAACCCTGATCTACGTCGTCGGGCTCAATGGGTTGAGCGCAGTCAGGATAAATGCATTCAGCAATTGATTGATCGGTTGATCGCGACTGCCCAAGCAGCTAACGGCGTTGGGATTGCAGCGCCGCAAGTGGCTGAGCCCGATCGCCTCTTCATCGTCGCTTCCCGTCCCAATCAGCGATATCCCTATGCCCCGGCTATGGAGCCGACGGCCATGATCAATCCCCAAATTCTGGCTCACTCAGACGAATGCGTGAAGGGGTGGGAAGGTTGTCTAAGCGTACCAGGCATTCGCGGTCTAGTCCCTCGCTATCGAGAAATCGAGGTAAAATATACAGATCGATGGGGCGATCTTAAACATCACCTCCTCAGCGACTTCGTAGCCCGAATCTTTCAGCACGAATATGACCATTTAGACGGCCTAGTCTTCCTCGACCGAATTGAAAGCACCCAAGACCTGATGACTGAGCAAGAATATCAGGCGAGAGAGGGAATAGAAAGCTTAGAGCGATCGAATCAATCAACCGTAATCAGTTCCTGATCATTGAGTCCTAGTTTTGCTACCCCGTTAGTGGGCTATGAGCTAACCGCCGCCCTGGACCTGACCTTAAAGCCTGACTATTCTCGGCTGCTGTCAGGAGATGCTTGAAGGGTAATTCGCAGTTGCTAAAAAAATCTGATGGCTGGGGTTAACTAAAATCGTTCAGCCTATGCTGAATAGGGTAAGCAGGAAGGGAAATGTTTGCTAGATGGAATGATGAGCTAAAAAAATTGGTTGTGAATCACCACCCCAAAATTGTCTCTCTCAATATGCTGGATACCGACTATGCCAAATTGGTAGCCGGTGAAACGATTCCAGAGTACCACAAACATAGATTAGGGCTGGATCAGTATGACTTTGCAAAGTTGGGTAAGCAGATTGCTCGATATCGTTACAGCGATCTAGACCAACAGGGACAAGATGACATTCTATGCAATATCGGCTTTATGGCGGAACTCTTCTCTATGGCCGATATGGAAATGATTAATGATCGCCTCCGCACGACAGGCGTGTTCTTCCTGACCGATGGTGAACGCCAGCAAGTCATGAATTGGTTGGAGGATGAGTTGGGGGTTCGTCTGGAGGAGGTTAGGGAGTAAAGAGACCCTACTAATCCTTGTAATAGAGAGATGAGCGATAAAGAACTTGCTCTTGATGGGTTTCTAGCATACAGTCAGATAAAGGGTAGGCAACACAGGTGACGGTGTAGCCTTGAGCGATCTCAGAAGGTCGTAGGAATTTTTGCTCACTCTGATCCACTTCGCCACTGATCAACTTGGCGACACAGACGGAACATTCCCCTTGAAGGCATCCGGCAGGCAGGTGGATATTGTTTTCCTCCGCCATATCCAGGATGTATTGGTCATCCGGCGCTTCAATGGTTGCATCGAGATCAATTTCAGAATTGATGAGTCGAACTTGATAAACGGACATCCCCACTCCTTTCAGCCGAGGCGGCGGGCGATTCATATTGCTCGTAATGAAATGAAACGGCCTACTCCATGGCAGCTTGCTCAGTCTGGGGTAGGATTGGCGATACAGGCTTAATGCCATGGGTCACCTGGTGGATCCACCCGACATATCGGGTTTGCACAGCTTCAAATCGAGCCATCCTCAGCCAAGCATCGACGCTCCCTGCCGCATAGACTTTGGAATAGGGTTCTCGAAAGAGTTTAATTAACCAATCCGTATGCCGCAGAATTTTTTGATTCCCATCCAGCACAATTAATTGTCCGCCCGGTTGCAGCAGGCGAAAGCATTCTTGCAGAATCAACTGGGAAATGCAGGGGGGTGTTTCGTGCAAGACCATAGAGACGGTGACTAAATCAAAAGAGGCAGTCTCTAAACCCGTGGCTTCGGCGAGCCCATGCCGCCATTGAATGGTTAAGCCCCTTTGCTGGGCTTTGTGTTCCGCCACGGTTAGCATGTAGGGAGACAAATCCAAGCCGATCACCATTGCTGGTGGAAACGCTTGCTTTAACATCAGGGTTGTAGATCCGGTTCCACAGCCTAGATCAAGAATTCGCCTGGGCTGACCCTGAATGGGGATGAGCAACTGTTGACGAATCCAGGTTTCATTCGGGGGGGACGCATAGGCGGTGATGGAGTCGTAGGTTACGGCTGCGACGGAGGTGAGATAGCCGCCTTTTATCCCATGAAAATTTTGAGTGCTGTAATAGCATGGATACATTAGGTCTGTTTGTTGGAGGCGATCGCACGCCTGCCGCCAATCGAGCGTATCGTACAACCGCTGATTGTCCGCACCAATCAGGACACGAATCATCGACTTTAAAAAAAGCCGCCAAATTGGATTCCGACTTATTTCCACAGTAAGCGCCATAGCATTAACGTAAATCCTATGCAGAAAAAGGTTTTCACCCTTATCAAAGTGCTTTCTACAGTGCTCATCACCAGCGCCATTGGGTTGGAACTCTGGAATATTTACGCTCTATTAACTCATGATGCCTTGCCAAACCGTCTCAATCTCGTTTTTTGGATTGGCGGCTTCGCCATTTCAATTCATGCCGTTGAGGGTATTATCGCAGCCGCTTATGCAACTTCAAGAAAAGCGCCCCCCATCCAATATGGAATTTATACTTTGTTTGTCGGTACCGTAGGTTTGTTAGAGCTCTTTGATCAGGAAGATGAGGTCGAAATTTGAAATGGCTGTCTTCTCAGGATAGGGATTTGGGATTTAATATGTAACTACCTATGAATCTTCTCAGGGTTAGTCCTTCAGTTCTTTACAATGAAGCCTTTATGCCCAAAACCGTTGCCGATGTTATGAGCCGCGATCCCCGAACAGTGAGGCCTGAAACTCCGCTTCAAGAAGCCATTCAAATCCTGGCGGATAATCGGATTAGTGGACTGCCCGTTGTGGATGAACTGGGAAAACTTGTGGGAGTGCTCTCAGAAACCGATTTGATGTGGCAAGAAATGGGGGCGACGCCCCCTGCTTACGTCATGTTGCTGGACAGTGTGATTTATCTAAAGAACCCTGTTCGCTACGAAAAAGAGTTGCATAAGGCGTTAGGGCAAACCGTTGGAGACTTGATGACCTCAGATGTAATTACAGTGAGTCCGGATAAAGCCCTGTCTGAAGCGGCTCGACTGATGTACGAAAAACATGTGAGACGGTTGCCAGTGATTGATGCAGCCAATTTTGTAGTTGGTATTCTAACCCGAGGGGATATTGTCCGGGAGATGGCTGCTAGTAGTCACAGCTAGTCTTTATTCTGCTTCAAGGGTTTAAAGGGCGATTCAAGCTGGAGACGAGATACTGGGATCAAAAGTTCCCTTGATTAAAAATGATCAAGTTTTCTTCATTTCTTAATTAAAAATTCAGATATATAGCAAACTGATTTTCTTATTTTCTTCAAGAAAATTATCGGCCTTAGTTTCAAGAACCGGGCTTGTAAAATAGGTATTACAAATCAATTGTGACTGATGCTGATTATTCGATTGACGCCAGGATGGTTTGAGAGGGTATCCACTTAATCTGGAACATATTGACTAGGCAAAAATCTTATGAGAAGGCGTCAGCCCTGCAGGGGTTAGAAATCAGCTATAGATTGGATTCTGACTCCTGAATTTTGAGTTTCCCCTAAGGATAATTTCCCACTTTAAGTTGGCCCTTTGTTTTGAGAGAAGGCTTGATTTAGA
>JAKSDM010001274.1 GCA_022360135.1 Pseudanabaenales cyanobacterium
GCAGGTCATTGATCAATGCCTCCATTCGGATGGCCCCAGTGACGGCAAAATTAATGATTTGGTCAGCCTGATCGTCCAGTTGACCGCTGTATCGCTTCCCTAGCAGTTGGGTGAACGTCGTCACCATCCGCAGCGGTTCCCGTAAATCATGAGAGGCGACATAGGCAAACTGTTCTAATTCCGCATTAGATCGTTGTAACTCTATTTCCACCCGTTTACGCTCCTGCAACGCCGCTTGATAGCCCTGAACGCGTTGGGTCAGCTCTGTCACATCCTGAATCGCCAGCAGGGCGTAGAAACCCTCGCCCTCAAAGGCAGGGACCGCTGTCACAGTGGTTTGCTGCACCCGCAGCTGACCATTGGTCAGGCGCGCCGGAATGAATGACTGGTGCAGTTGGGGCGAAAAGATAGCTGGGAACCCAGCGGCAAAAACTTGTTTCAGCCGTAGGGTGTATTTAGCCTGATTGACTTGAGGAAATCGTTGGCTGAGCGGAACGCCCACAATCTCTGACTGGGGAATCCGGGTCCAATTCTCAAGACACTGGTTCCAAAATAACACCATCAAATCTTGCCGCAGCAGGCAAAATCCAACTGGAGCGTAGTCTAAAACGCCAAACTTGGTTGCGGCAGTTTCAATCGCTTGCTGCAGTTGCCGTTGGGATGGACTGGAGTCAGCCATAGAGCTAACGATTTTGGATTTTGGATTTTGGATTTTGGATTTTGGGGTGTCCACTTAAGCCGAAACGGTCCAGTTGGAAAAGAGTTTAACCGCTTGAGCGGGTTGAGGGGGTCTCTAAATCTGTCTTTGGCGCTGTCGGTAGAGGCTGAAAAACCGGGCCTGAATCGACGGCGGCGGCTAGGGCTGGAAGGATTTCAGCACTTTCAGGAGAGGGTCTCAATATCCTTGAGGCCCCCAATTCTAAGTACTGTTGAGAAATATCAGTCTGGGCGTTGTCTGTCAGCACAATTGTTGGGATCGCCAGCTGCTGTAGCGCCTGGAGAAGTTCAATGTCGTTTTTGTCGGTCCCCAGGAGGCTGAGGAGTACACATTCAGGATGGTGGTACTCGGCAATCTCTAGACAGTAGGGACCATTGTCAGCTTCTACGATGATATGGTCATCGGCTTCAATAATCGTGCGAAGCTTCTGGCGCTCTTGGGCTGAAGAGTCCGCGATTAAAATTAAAGCCATAAGGATATATCCCATTGGATTAATCCACATTATGGCACTGGTTCCTTAGGATGAGAGCATCCTCTCTAAGGAGAAGAATTTAGGATAAGGGCTGTCAACCCCTTTGAAATTTTCACAGATGGTTTATGTGTATACGGTAGTCCCTAGGGAGAGGGATTTAGGGTGAGGGCTGAATAGCTGGTGATTCAATCGATATACTGTCCGGTATTGTCTTAACTGGAAATCCCTCAGCTTGTGTGGTAACCAATCAAGCTTGTGTAGTAACCAATCAAGCTTGTGTGGTAAGGAACCAAGTTTGTGTGGTAACCAATCAAGCTTGTGTGGTAACCAATCAAGCTTGTGTAGTAACCAATCAAGCTTGTGTAGTAACCAATCAAGCTTTTGTGGTAAGGAACCAAGCTTTTGTGGTGACCAATCAAGCTTATGTGGTGACCAATTAAGCTGATGTGGTCGGTTAACATTTTTTGCTGGTTCCCAGGCTCTGCCTATGGAACCTCTATCGGAGGCGCTGCCTCCAGAGAGGTCCCGAATGTCTGGAGGTGGCGCCTCCAATCTGTCAATCCCAAGCATAGCCAGGGAGTGAGGATGCAAAGGAAGTATTTCGTAACATTGTTAGGTAGGCGGGAAAGCTCCACAATCAATGATATTTGGAGCGATTAATGGGTCTAAAGCATCAATTATCGCGTCATTGGAAGTCGCTAAGTCCTGGTTCCCAGGCTCTGCCTGTGGAAGTCGCTTGGAGGCTCTGCCTCTACAGCTGCCACCAAGCCCCTGGAGGCAGAGCCTCCCATTAGCCAATCCCAGGCAGAGCCTGGTATCGAGGGTGCAAGGGGATGATTAAGAAATAATTTGCCAGCAGTATCAGGATTGGGGAATTTGGGGGGCCTTCAGATGTTCTCACAATATTACGAAATATTTCGCCAGCAGCATCTACGCAGGGTAAATTCTTTTCTGGAAATCTCCTTAATTGCTCCTTTGGGGGCATGACAGTGTCCTCACCTTAAGCGTCTAATTCGGCTAACTCCATCCAGCGCTCGGTGGCTTGATCAATCGCGGTGTTCAAATCAGCCAGCCGTTCAGTCATCTGCTGCAACTGGGTAAACCCGCTGGGAGGAGTGTGATAAAGCGTTTTCTCGATTTCGGCCTTTTCGGTTTCCATGGCCGGAATGTCTTGCTCTAACCGTTCAAACTCTCGCTTCTCTTTGTAAGACAATTTACGGGGTCGAGTTGAAGATGGGACTTGCACGGATGGGGATCGAGCGGGTTTTTCCCGACTTCTGACGTCTGACTCCTGACGCTTTTCTTTTGACGCTTCAGCTTGTTTATAGTCTAAATAGACTGAGTAATTGCCGGGATACTGGCGCAGCGTCCCACCGGGTTCAAGGGCGAAGATGGTGTCAACGGTGCGATCGAGGAAATAGCGATCGTGGGACACTGCGATCGCACAGCCGTTAAAATTCTCCAGGTACTCTTCCAACACGGCCAGGGTTTGAACATCCAGATCATTAGTCGGTTCGTCCAAAATCAGCACATTGGGCGCGCTCATCAAGACCTTTAACAGAAACAGGCGCCGCTTTTCGCCGCCGGAGAGTTTGTAAATCGGCGCATACTGTTGA
>JAKSDM010001319.1 GCA_022360135.1 Pseudanabaenales cyanobacterium
CAGACGCTGGATTGAACTTTTGTAACCTTCCATCTTGGGTAGATCCTTGCAACACCTTGACACCTATTGTGCATGAACTCTATCCATCAATAAAGACCCAAACTAAACTCCCTAGGCATTGCCCACGCGCCTTATTTTGCACCATTCGTTTCATAGATAGAGTTTTACTCAATACTGATCGAATTTGGAGTGGGAGAAATAGGGGAGACGGTTGCTGATTTACCAGAGGTTTTGAGTCGGCGATAATCAGCATAGAGGCGATCGCGCCAGTCAAAAAATAATCGATACGCCGGGTTATCGGCTAGACCGGGAACTCCTTTGCCGCAGATAGATTCCGGCAAGTCGATATAGTTATCAGCCGGAAACTTGAGGTACATGGATAGGCCCGCCACCGCAAAGTCTGCTAGCGTAGGATACTCAGCCGCCAGATAAGGACTATCTTCCAATAGCAGACAAAGGGCTTCCAGGTTCTGATTCAAGATGTTATGGGCAGCCTTCACCGCATCGGCGCCAAATCCAACGCCTGTCCCCAGGAAACTCAACACTTCCGCCGGAATAGCCCCGATAATATGCTTGAGAAAATCTGGGGCGGCGACGGGAAGGATAGCTTTACGGAAGTTGGGATGTTGGTTGAAAGCGCCGATCATCGCTTTACGAGCATTCAAACCGATAGACTCATCCGCCCAAGCTTCCATCATCAGGCAGAGTCCCTTTTCTTTAGGATCGTTGGGAATGATGGGACGTTCAGGATACTTAGCGTCCAGGTATTTGGCGATCGCAGTCGAGTCTGGAATCACTTCATCGCCATCTCTAAGTACCGGAACCTGATACTGGCCTGATAACCGGAAGAGGTCCAGTTGACCAACCCCAGGAATAACTCCCACCTTACGATAAGGCAGGTTTTTGTAGTCCAGAATCAATCGCACCTTTTCGCTGTAATGGGACCCCTCGAATTGATACAACTCCAACATTCTGACTCCTTGATCGATAACACCTGTCTTGCCACTCTAGCGATAAAGGCATTCTGAGTGCAGTGAGTATTTAATCTTGTTCTAAGGGGAACATTCTTGACAAAGCTAGCGTCCTCTTCTTCGTAGAACTTTATGAAGACAACTTTACAACTCATAAGTTTCTCTTCATGAATTCTTTGTTGAACGTAATGAGGTAACCTTATGCAGTCCTTACAACAAGGTGCATTGCTGAAAAAGCTGGCTATCGGACTCAGCGTTATGGGAGGTGCTTTGATCTGCCTGCCTATATTTGCTCAAGCAAAGCAGATAATCGCCCAAGTAGAGCCGAGATCTGCTGAGATCGAGCCCATGCCTGAAACCTCTCCGAACCCTGAGCTAGATGAGGAAATGTTTGCTGCAGGGGATATCGTCGATGTCGCCATAAACAGTGGCTCCTTTGCAACTCTGATCACGGCTTTGGAGACAGCAGGCTTAGTGGATACTCTCTCTGGAGAGGGGCCTTACACCGTCTTTGCGCCGACAGATGAG
>JAKSDM010000335.1 GCA_022360135.1 Pseudanabaenales cyanobacterium
ACTTGGGTCGATAGTCGTTGGTGTATTTCTTTATCGACGCTATCCCATTTTCTATGTGGGATTTACCTGGTGGTTATGGTTTCTAGGACCGCTTGTACGCCGCCTAATTGACTATCAAAGCGGCCATCTCACCTATGGGCCTTGGATTTTAACACCCCATCTTGTGACATTAATCTGTTCAGCAACTTTGGTGCGCCACCTTCCCAAATGGTTTAACCAGAATGGATTACCCTTTATCTTATGTTTGTCGAGTGTGTTCTATGGCTTTGCCATTGCATTAATTCAAAACCCACTTAACTCAGCTGTCCTTGGCTTTCTAGCTTGGGCAAACCCAATTTTCTTCGGTTTCCATCTGTATGTCAACTGGCGATATTATCCCAGCTATCGCCAGATCATTCAGCAAACATTTCTTTGGGGAGTGTTGGTGATGGGAGCTTATGGAATCTGGCAATATTTGACGGCGCCTGGGTGGGATCAGTTCTGGCTGCTCAATGAATCCAATTTAACCTATGGCGTTCCCGAACCGCTAGGAATTCGGGTGTGGAGCACGATGATGATTCCCCAGAAATTTGCCGCCGTTATGATGGCAGGCTTACTGCTATTGTTTATTAACAAAGGCATTCTACGTTTTTTCGCCGCGGCGGTCGGCTACCTGGCTTTCCTCTTATCGATCGCGCGCGCTGCCTGGTTAAGCTGGTTTGTCGGGCTGTTGATCTTCTTCCCCTCCCTCAAAGCGCGGCTGCAGATGCGCCTAATCATCAGTATTTTGATCGCCGCAATGTTTGTTCTGCCATTAACAACTATCGAGCCATTTTCTTCAGTTATTAGCTCGCGGTTTGAATCTTTTGCTAATCCTACAGCAGATGGTAGCTATCAAGCCAGGCTTGAAGGTCTCAATGAACTCCTGGGTCCCGCCCTTTCTGAATTTCTGGGTCAAGGAGTAGGAACTAAATTGGTGAGTGCGACCAGTAGTCTTGGGGCCTATGATAACGGCCTGTTGTTGATGATTTTTTCGCTCGGCTGGTTTGCCGCCATGGCTTACCTAACTGGGATAATTCTGCTTTTCATCAAACTGTTGGGAGGTTCCAAAGGGCGCTCCGATCCTTTCTTCAGCGCTGCTCGGGCCATTGCACTAAGTAGCTTTGTGGTGCAGATCGGTTTAAATCCTATAACGATGGACTCTTTCGCTATGGTTGTTTGGGGATTTGTCGGCATTGGGATGGCCGCTCATAATTACTCCTTACATCAACGTCTTGCAAAAAACAAACGAGACAGATATCAAGTTAAACCGAAAGTTCGGGCTGGACAAGGAGCTGTTTGACCGACAAAAGTCTAGG
>JAKSDM010000799.1 GCA_022360135.1 Pseudanabaenales cyanobacterium
ACTGCCCTTGGCCAAAAAGGATATCAGTGGGCCAAGTTAGTTGGTGAGATTTTGACGCCTGCTTATATCGAGACCCTAACGGGGGCCTTAAAGGATTACTCCCCTCTGCCTGAATTAGTAACTTTGCAATTGTATGAGCACTTGGCCAAGGTCTATCGACATAGAGTCGAGATGACTATTCAGGCAGAGGGGTTGGAGGCTCTTGATATCAGCTTGCCGCACTTTAGGCCGACGAAAAGGAAGAGTAAACGGTCCCAGCTTGTAGAGGTCACTCTCGATCAAGAGGAAACAAAAGCTTATCTAAGAAGTTCTTTACTCGATTTCTTCGATCACCCCAGCTTTAAAGAGAAATTTGCCAAGGCGATCGGGGCCAATCTTATCGTTGCGACTTTGGAAGAACTCGAAACTCAGATGGGCGCTGAGGGTTTACATTCACTTAGCGACGATGCGCTGAGGCAATCTGTCAATGTGCATTTAGCTACACCTGACTCCCCCCTGCTACAGGAAAAAATTGGCTTTTTTGGTCAAATTTATTGCCAAGACGTTACCCAGAAAATCATAGATGGCCTTAATTTACCTGAGTGCTCCTTGCAAGACCTAGAGAAGTTACTAGGATTAAGGCAACGCCCTCCTTCTATAACCGATACCAGTCTAGATTTGGCGCCTGTTTCACCCTTACCGACTGCGATTCCAATTGCCAGTAGTATCCGAGCCCAGCTACGGCCTGATCTCTGGCGGCAAGGCGAGGACGATAACCTGGCTGTCTTTCAATACCACAGCAAGGCTAACCCGGCTAACTTTATCGAACATTACATTACCAGTCCCGGCGATATTGTGATGCTTCCTTGGGAAGCTGCTGAACAGATTATCAATAAGTTTGGGTTCGATACAGTCAAACTCCAACTGATCTTCGCCGCCCGCACGATGGAACAAGGCGAACCCTGGAAAAGTGCTTTTACTCTAAAAGCTAGTGACATTATTCACCTACTGGGCTGGGATAAAAACCATAGCACCAGCTTAGCGGAAAAGCGGAATGCAGTCGCCAGCACTGCTTACGCCCTATCTTGTTTGTTAGTGAAATCAGTATGGGTTGAAGGTCGCGGGAAGCGGCAGATCGATGCTAGCACCCCGATTGGTCGTCTGTGGGATGTTTTGATCGATCCCCACGGTCAGATCGACTGGGTGACTGGAAAAATAGAGAAGCCAGATGAGGTTTACATCACCATTAGTCCTGGATTGTGGACCAAGCACTTCCTTAATCGCGCTGGCAACCGAGCTAAGGAAGCCCTTCACCAGTTTGGCTACTTGGCAAGGGATATTCTCCAGATCGATCCTTATCATAACGAGTTGGCTCTCCGCCTAGCGATTCAGCTGACTCTTGACTCTCGGATTCGAGCGAGGAACCAAAATCCATATGAGTACAAGGTGCTTGGATTGCTTGAAGAGGTGCTGGCTAAGAAAGAGATTACTCAAGCCCTAGAGAACAAGTACAAGGCTCGTGACTTGAAAAATCGTTGGAACAAAGCGGTCACTCTTTTAATGAGCTTAGGTTGGCAGATTGAATTTGATCCAGAGACTTATCCTGATTGGCTCCGTCCTAGTAGTAAAGCGCCTAAGCCTGACGACTGGCGAAAGATTAAACTGATTGAGCGACTGTTACAGGCTAAGTTAACGATTAAACCTCCCCATCCCATTCCTGTTTTACTGGCCAAGCTTAAGGAACCTAAGCCCCAAAAGCAGTTAGAGTCAGCGCCAGTGGAAGAACTTACGGGTGAGCAGATATGTCTGGGCCGCAAAAGACGCGGTTGGAGTCGTAAGGAACTGGGGGGATTTCTGGGGGTTAGTGCTGACTATATCGGTAAGCTAGAGCGGGGCGATCGCAACATTACCAATGAACTCGATACTAAACTAAGAAAACTGTTGCATCTCTAATGTCTTACCCCTAAATCCATATACTTTGAGAAACCCTTAGGCTAAATCTTGTCTCACAACTTATCAAGTGATTGGCTTGAAAGCCTACTCTATAAGGCTTTCAGCCTAAGACAACCCTATCCGTATTGGCTCACTTTGCTACTCCGTTTGTGCTCACTTGTCGCTCTAAGGACAGACATCCAAGACGAAAATCTCCGTGTCGGATCACCTCTAACGTTTCCAGATCTCTTTTTTAACTCTGCTAGGACAACAATTTTTAGAAATCCTAATCATACTACATACAACTTCTCTGCGAATAAATTATCGGGTTTTTCTGAACGGTATTACTCCTATTCAGTGGGCATACCTCAATGCTGAACTTAGCATTTCGTAACATCAGGAGATCTTGTCTCAATTTTGAGACTAGATTATCCGCATTCAATCACTTGACGCCTACTTTAATCCAATAGATCATATCTATTAATGGGACTCTTCAAGGATAAGAGAGACACACTAGATAAAGTGTTCAGAATCCGGAAATTCTTTTTGATGGCTCTACCCACAGTGTCTTTGACTATTGATAAAACTTCTCATAGAGACTTGGTTTTACCTGGTTTTATCAGAGGAGTTCAATAAGTACGAGGTATTCTTGTTGGATAGGAGAATTTGAACTTAAACGCTGTCCCTGGTTGAATTCGAGACAACAGACTCCGGATTATATCACCTATTGCTTTGGGCTCTTGTTAGGCTGTAAGTCTTTGTCTGATCGGGATGAACCCACTAAGACAACTTACTCCATATCTATTCACTCGAAAAGTTTAATGAGACAAATTCTAACTCTGATAACCGATGGCGATGGGTAGTTTCTTCAGACAAAAATCACCTGATCGCATCACCATATCCTCTCCTGGCAGACTGATTATACCTTTTGATGAATTGAGACAAGACTATCTGGATCTAATCACTGCTTGTTATTTTGAAAAGCATTGGAGGGCTCAGTTAGTCTTAAGACAGAATTCTCCAGATCATCTCACTATTCAGCTTTGGGTGAGTAAGCATTCCATTTTCGCTCTATTCCGGCGATCCTTGGCAATTATAGGAAACTTAGTCGATATTTACGCCTATAGAGAAGGTTTTGAAGTAGGGACAATTCTATAGGATCTCTGTCTTTAAATTGAGACAAGGAACTCCGTATCTTTTCACTATCTCGTCACTCGGTGGCTGTCTCTTATTGAGGTTGAAAATACTCAGGAGTTGAGCTCTAAATCCTTTTATTACCAAAGATTATAGCCCATTTTAGGGTAGGTTTTAGTTCTCTTCTAGGAGATTGCCTCAAAGATGTGTTGGGCTTGAATCCATCTTTGTCTCAATTGAACCAACCTAAAAAAGTTGACTCAAGTCTTTATATGGCAAGACTTCTGGTATGAGACAGGCCTGTCCCAATCAAATCACGATACTCGCCGAATTGCATCACTTTTTATCCGGGTTACATCACTTGGGTTTGCTATAGCATCCTAAAAACAGGCAGTTCAGGTCTCTAAGACAGCCTAAGCAGTTTAAACAAACTAATCTCATCCACTAAATCAAACAAGGCCATCTGTGACAATAGCTTTCCATTCCGCTTCCTAGAGTAAATGGGG
>JAKSDM010000642.1 GCA_022360135.1 Pseudanabaenales cyanobacterium
CCATCATTGCTGATGGCTGTTGTGAACCCTTGCTTTCTCAAGCCCTTTTCAATAAAGGCAGTGATTCGAGGTTCGTCCTCAGCAATCAAGATACGGTGCATTGAGGTCAAGAATAATAGCTGTAAGGATCAATCGAATACATTAAAAAACACAGGAATCTCCAGTTCCGCCATCACTCAAGTCTTTGCATCTTGAGTGTTTTAACATTTGTTTTAACATTAGCTCATTTGCTAACTATTGCCCTGCATGACAAGATGCATATAGCTGAAATTAGCAAAGTCTGTCACTAATGTCACAGTTATAAATGAAGCGAAGGTGAATCTTATGTGAGAAAATCCTCATGTAAGCATCCGATACCCCATACCCCGGACTGTCTCAATTAATTTACTGCCTAGCTTTTTGCGAAGATAGCCCACATAGACATCAACAATATTAGATCCAGGGTCATAATCATAGCCCCAGACATGATCGAGAAGTTGTTCTCGACTCATTACTTGACCCGCATGGCGAATAAATGTCTCCGCCAGGGTGAATTCTCGGGCGGATAGATCGACTGGACACCCCCCCACTTTGACCCGTCGTGTCCGCAGATCCAGCACGATGTCTCCTAACTTAAGAACCGTCTCTTCGACTTGGCTGTTAGTTTGGGCGCTGGTGCGGAGCCGCGCCCGAACTCTGGCAAGCAATTCTTCAAAGCGGAAGGGTTTAGTCACATAGTCATCGGCCCCTAGCTCGAATCCGGTAATCTTATGATCGATGTCGGCTCTGGCGGTAAGAATGATAATGGGTAGCTGGATCCCCTGGCCCCGTAGCTCTTCTAGCACAGTTAGGCCATCTTTACCCGGTATGCCCAGATCAAGAATCAGCAAATCAAAATCATCGCCCAACGCTAGGCTGGTTGCATCGGGTCCATTGGCGGCTACGGTTGTAGTGAAGCCATTGGCTTGCAGCCCCTTCTCGATAAAAGCGGCTATGCGGGATTCATCTTCAGCAATAAGGATCCGGTTCATTTTGATCGTTTCTCCTGAGGAGGTTCAATCGGTAAGACCAGCGTAAAGGTAGACCCGACACTGAGCTGACTGATCAGTTCTATCCGGCCTCCATGCGCCTCGGTAATCGCCCGTACGATCGCCAAGCCTAACCCAGATCCATCGGAGGAACGATAGCGGTTAGCGGCGCGAGCAAATCGCTCAAAAATTCTGGCTTGATCAGCGGGAGTAATTCCTTCTCCCGTATCTCGCACCCAGAATCGGACCGTTTTCGAGGTATAAGCAGTCCCCAACTCTATCTCATCTCCTTCCTGGGTGTGTTGAGTGGCATTGTTCAGGAGGTTGAGCAGCGCTCCCGTCAGGCGCTGGCGATCGCCCACCATGCTGCCTGCCCCATCTATTTTCAGCTGCCAGTTGCGCTGCGCCAGAGCTTGAGCCTTGGTGAAGAGTTCTTCAGTAAATGAACCAACCTCAATAGTTTCCAGTTGGAGAAAATCGAGCTGCTCTGATTTAGCCAACAGGATCATGTCATTAACCAGGCGGCTCATTCGATCCAATTCATCTAGGACAATTTCTATTGCTTCTTGCTGCTCTTCAGGATCATCATCCATCAGTTCCAAATGGCCCTGAACAATGGTAATCGGTGTTCGCAGTTCATGCCCCGCATCGTTGATGAAATTGCGCTGACTATCAAACGAGTTCTGAATTCGGTTCATCATTGCGTTGAAGGTTTCCGCCAGCTCAGCCAATTCGCCTGTGCCTTGCACCGGGATGCGTTGGCCCAGATCCGACTCGCTGATAGTCCGGGCTGTTGCGGCCAAAGTTCGGACTGGAGACAGGAGTTGCCCCGTGCCAACCCAGGCAAAGATAAATGAAAGAAACACCACCCCAACAGCTACTTTGCCAAAGATCAATACACCCACTAGCGCCTCCTGACGTTCTCCCGCCGTGGCGTGGGCAATCACAAAGGTTCCTCGGCTCTCTCCATTGAATTTAAGTGGGTTAGCGTTGTAGAGAATCTTGCCAACCTTAGGATCGTTGGATTCCTGTTCACCTCTGGTAAATTCAGTCACATTTCGCCAGCCCCTGAATAATTGAGAGCCTGGACTCATCTGCTCTAATAGACTATCTGGATTAGAGCGATAGAACTTCTGATCTATCAGGATAATGTGGAAATTGTCGTCCTCAGGCAGGGTTTCTGCTAAGAATTCATCGGCAAAGGCTTTGAGATCCTCAAGGCTGGGTTTGGGTTTTTGTTCCCAGACTTCATAGGTCTCTAGAAACTCCTCTTGCTCCTCAGCCAAGTCCTCTCGCACTCGCCTATCTACACTGGCGTACAGGAGAGTCCGAAAGATAGGAATTGAGGCTGCTGTCAGCAGGAACATTGATAACACATACAGCAGTAGAATGCGAGTTCGAGCTTCTCTGAACACGCTTTGCCACCAAGGTCCATTGGTTTTTGGCGGCGCAATGCTTTGCAGCCAGTTTGTCATGCTGTTCGATGGCGAATCCCAAACCCTGGAATTTATCTCTATCTATCTATACTCTATCTATCTATACTGTAGATATCTCAAAGTTACACTACTTATATCACTCTGCAGGAGCAAACTCCAAATTACTCTACTTACTCTCTTCACTCCCTCTATGAAGTTTCTACAGAAAGACAACCCTAAGCTTTCTAACATCGTCTCGGAAGTAACTGAATCTTAGTGAATTAGAGAATCAATCAGTTCAATGCCAGACCCTAATAGTTCCCATAAATCATATATATGAATGGTAGGCATGGTGATTAACACCTAGATTTTTTTAGATATTCAATTATTTCATTAGATGTTCAATCGGCAATCGGTAATCCGCAATCAATCGAAATAAGTTTAATCAATTAAGAAATAATCATGTAGCTAGAACTTAAGCATTGACAAAATCAGCAAAATGTAAGTTGAACAGCTTGGAGCCAACTTTTGCAGCCCCAGATCTAGTTTTCTTAGGTCTTTAAACTGCCTTTGCCATTAGGACTGACGTGAGAGATAAAAAACCGTTTGACATCCTCAGGGAACTGCTTGAACTGCTCCAAGACAGCCATAGTGGCAGTCAAACATAAAACCCATAAATCCGTCGTTTGTCAAGTACAATTTATACCAAATCAGATTCTATTATTCGGGAGTTTAACAATTAATTCAGAGCTTTCATTAAGGAATGCAATCTGTATTTTACGATCTCTTTATACTGTATCTTCCTCCATGTGCTGGAAATGCATGGCTGTATAAACGTCACCTGATTTAATTTGTTCTCCATCGAAATTGGTATTTAGGCATTCCCTCTAATTAGTTGAAATTGAAAGGTTTTGTCATATTAGTCTGATTTTCATTGTCTCAGTGTTCACGCTATAGATTTTTGTAAAAAAGATGGCCTAGTGCTGCAGGAGTAAGCAACTTCGAATTAAAGGAATTCCGTTATAGAAAGTATGAACTTGTCACTTAATCAGGCGCTTTGAAGATAAGTCGATGTATTCTCTTGGTAGTTCTTCTATTGAAGGATAGAAGAATAGCCATTTGATTTTTTTAGACTCTTCGGAGGTTAGTGTGAGCTCCGTATCTGGAGTTTCCTTTTATCCCCCAACCCCTTCTCCTCAGAGAGAAGGGTAGCTAAATTCAAAGTTCCTCCCCTCGGAGAGAGGGATTTAGGGAGAGGGTAAAACTACGGATCCCAACATGGTCAGGGTTTAAAAGATTTAGCAACAGGCTGCCAATTCCAATAAGCTCACTATGGCTCCTATGAATCGAAAATTTCAGGTCCGTAACAAAAGTCTTCTGCAATGACTGAATCTTTCCAACCAGATGCCAACCAGATGTTAGAGGCCATCTTGACAGAGCTTCAGCGATCACTCAGAAAATCGATTCTCTGGCAGCATGGGCAACACGACAAGATTTGAACGGGAAGATTTTATGAATGTTCTCTCATGTCTTTTTCATCGATCATTCATAGCGTATTGCGATTTTATACATAGAGAGCAAGAGATACACACTATCCATTTTAACCCATTCTTAATCCATTTTAACCCATTCTTAATCTAAGAACACTCTATTGCTTCTTGCTTTCTACTTTTGTTTATCCTCTGTTTGTCATTTCAAACAATATTTCACTGCATCAATACCCCATAGGGCAGGCATTTCCATGACTTCTCGGATAATCGACTGTGCTTCAAGATTCTCGCTGAACTGCTTTTCTCACTTCTCGTTCCAAATTTCTTAAAGACGCATTGGGAGATTGTTGCAAATGAAACTGATGGTTTATTCTCACGACGCATTCGGATTGGGCAACATTCGCAGGATGCTGGCAATTTGTCAATCTTTAATCTGCACTCTCCCCGATGTTTCCATTCTGGTGGTGTCAGGTTCGCCTGCAGTGCATAGCCTACGATTACCTGCTGGAATTGATTACATTAAACTCCCCTGCTTGGGACGTGATCAGTCTGGTCAACTCAAGGCCAGGTTTCTCGACATCCAAATGGAGAAAATGGTGAAGCTGCGGTCCAGCCTGATTCTGGCCGCTGTTGCCAGCTTCAAACCTGACCTATTGTTGGTTGACAAAAAGCCCACTGGCTTAAAGGGAGAACTCCAGGAAACTCTGAATCACCTCAGAACCTGTTCTCCTCAAACCAAACGTGTTCTACTACTGCGAGATATCCTCGACAGCCCAGAAGCCACCATCGACCAGTGGCGGCACCAGGGCTACTACGACCAGGCCGAGTTACTTTACGACCATCTCTGGGTGGTTGGCTCACCAGAAATCTTTGATGTCCGCAGCGAGTATGACTTTTCCGGGCGTTTAGCCCAAAAAGTGAGCTTCTGTGGCTATATCCGTCGCGAACCTGGCTTGACCCCTCGTTCGGAAATGCGGCAAGTTCTGGGCGTCCAGCCGGATCAGCCGCTGGTGCTAGTAACGCCAGGCGGCGGCGGCGATGGCTATCACCTGGTAGACGCCTATCTCTCAGGGTTAGCTGCTTTGCCGAGTGATCATCGTCCCAAGAGCTTAATTATCTCTGGTCCAGAGATGCCTTACTCCCAACAGCGACAGCTTATCGAGCGCGCCGACGCTTTGCCTGAGGTCCACATTCAGGAATTTACTGATGACATGATGAGCTATATGGATGCGGCTGATCTGGTGGTGTCGATGGGGGGATACAACACTGTAGGTGAAATTCTCACACTCAGAAAGTCGGCGATCGTGATTCCTCGCATCAAGCCAGTTAAAGAGCAATGGATTCGAGCCCAGCGGATGGCCGCCCTAGGCTTGTTCAAGGCGATTCATCCTGATGGTTTGACGCCGCCAGGGTTAATGGCCGCTGTGCTAGAGAAATTGCAGCAACCTGACAATATGATTCCGCTGTCCTCTCGGCTTGATATGAACGCCCTGCCGAAAATTGCCAATCTTGTTTCAGCAGTGCTGAAACAGCCGCCTCAGTCAGCAGTGCTGAAACAGCCGACTCAGCCGACGCTGCTGACCCGTCAGCTTCAGATAGCTAACCTAAGCTACCTGAGACGCAGCTTTTCTAAATTCCTAAGCTTAGAAACTGCGCAATAGAGCGCCCTATCCAATTTTTTTCATCAGCTAGAGGTCGCATCCCATGAAAACCCTTATGTTCTATTGCCAACATATTCTTGGAATCGGACACCTAATCCGCAGCATGGAAATTGCTCGAGGTCTAACTCAAGACTTCCGAATCTGCTTTATTAATGGCGGCGAAGTTGTCCAAGGATTCCAAACACCGCCGGGTGTAGAGGTTGTGAATCTGCCCGCCATCAAAACTGACGCCGAGTTCCGAGAGCTGCAGGCGCCTGACGGATTTGGCAGCATAGAAGCGGTGATGGAACAACGAAAAACTATGTTGCTGGAGTTATTCCAACGGGTCCAGCCAGATGTCCTGATGGTCGAGCTTTTCCCTTTCGGCAGGCGCCGCTTTTCTACCGAACTCGTTCCTTTTCTGGCCCAAGCTCAGGCCGCCGATACTAAGGTAGTGTGCAGTCTGCGGGATATTGTGGTGACCAAGCAAAACCAGATCCGTCACGAAGAAAAGGTCTGCAACTTGATAAATCGCTATTTCGATATGCTGCTGATTCACGGCGACCCCCAGTTTATGCCCCTGGAGAAGAGCTTCTCTCGGGTGAAGGACCTGAATTGTGAGGTTCATTACACGGGATACGTGGTTCAGAAAGAGGGGACAGGAGACAGGAGACAGGAGTTATCCAATGACGGGCAATCCACAGCCAATAGCCTAATCCACCCTCCAAACTCCAAACTCCACCCTCCAAACTCTCCTCTGTCGCCTCTTATTCTCACCAGCGTAGGTGGGGGGCGTTTTGGGCATGAACTGCTGGAGTGTGTGGTTCAGGCCAGTGTTTTGCTGGAAGATAAGATTCCCCACCACATTCGGGTGTTTACGGGTCCTTTTTCTCCAGATCTAGTATTTGCTCGGCTACAGCAGAGTGCGGTAGAGCAAAGCAATCTCACCGTTGAGCGATATACGCCTAACTTACTGAGTTATATGCGGCAGGCTGATTTGTCCATCAGTATGGCGGGTTACAACACTACTCTCAATGTGCTGACCACTGGAGTCCGGGCCATGCTACTACCGTTCACGGGTAATGATGACCAGGAGCAAACCTTACGTTCTGAGCGACTTGAGCAATTAGGCGTCGTCCGCCTGATCCGCCCTGAGGATTTGCACCCTGAACGCTTTGCTCAAAAGGTGATCGACTGTCTGAGTCAGAAGCCGGCTCAGATTAACTTTGATTTACATGGTGTTGAGAAGACAGCGGTGTTATTGCGATCGCTAGTGCAGAAATCTACGATCGCCGCCTAGATAGTTCACCCCAACCGACAATCCCCATTCTGTTTAACCCTCTTACATCAAAGCAAAGGTGATACCCATGAAATCTCAACGTGTCTGCATAACCACCCTCGAATTTCCTCCCGATATTGGTGGGGTGGGTGAATCTGTCCATCGGATTGCTCAAATGCTTTTAGACATGGGCTACCAAGTGCATGTGGCTGTTTTCCGCGCTATTTTCCGGACTGAACGAGAAAAAGCCTCAGCTGGTGAATATCGCCGTCCTAGCTGTCAAACGACTGAACAGAACGGCATTATGGTTCATCGTCTGCAACCCGCCATTCGCACAACCCGGGCGAAAGAGCAAGATTATCTCTGCGATCTTTACAGCCAACTCAAACATCTACATCAGCAGTACCAGTTTGATCTGTTCCATGCCTTCTTCATCAATGAAACCGGTTTTTTAACCACCTTGTTGGCTAAGGAAAACGCCATTCCTGTGATCAATAGCATTCGCGGGGCCGACCTCCATAAGCATATATTCAGTCCCCAATATCACGGACAAATCACCTGGACGCTGAACAATTCAGCTTGGACAACCTTTGTCAGTCAGGATTTAATGGACCGAGCCAGGGTATTGGCTCCAGGGATTCGAGCAAAATCCTCGGCATTCTGGAACTCGATCGCCCCAATTGAGTTTAATAACCTACCTATGCCCACTTTGGCTGATCAATTGCACGGAACTGTGATTGGTTCAGTCGGCAGCTTCCGCGATAAAAAAGGCTTGGAATATCTGCTAGATGCTTGTCAGCAGTTGCAGTTGGATACAGATATAACCCTCCTTTTAGTCGGAGATTTTGTTGAGAAGGAGCGTGGTTACTGGGAGCAAGAACTCCGTAACAGCGGCGTCATTGACCGAGTGTTAATCACAGGTAGAATCAGCCGTCAAGAAGCACTTGCCTATCTCCCTCACATGGACATTTTTGCGATTCCCTCCCTCCATGATGGCTGTCCAAACGCGATGCTAGAAGCTATGTTGGCAGCCAGGGCAATTGTCGGTACAAAGGTTGACGCCATTGGTGAAATTCTTGAAGATGGTGTGGATGCTTTGGTGGTTAATCCCTGCTCCAGCGAAGAATTAACAATCGCATTACGACGATTAATGAAACACCCAACGTTGCGACAACAACTGGGTCTCGCCGCCAGAAATAAGGCCCTCCATCAACTTGCCCCGACTGTCGAACAGCAGAATTGGCGACGGGTCTACCAGCACGCCTTGGGAGCCGCGAAAGCTGAAGTAACTAAGGTAGCCAGTATTAGTCTGGCGTAACAATTGGAGAGGAATCTCTCGCCCTATTCATGCCGATAATTCAAGGGTGCAACAATGTCATGAGGCGATAGGTAAAACGACAGCTAGATTGCTCCTCTTCTGCTCTGTTCCTACCGTTGCTTACCGCCTCCAAACAATTGCTTTTGTGACTCAGTCGAGACAGATTTATCTTAATGAAACGGAAAGATTCGAAAACGATTAAAGTAGCATTACCAGGTATGAAACGGATTGTGCAGCAATTTTGGCCGCAGATCCGCAAGCAGGGATTACTCTTAGTACTCTCCTTTCTGGGACTTTTTATTGAAATTTTTGCCCGACTTTTAGAACCCTGGCCACTGAAATTAATTTTTGACCACATCCTTGTACCGGATGCGAGTGCATTCCTCAATATCCCGCTGCTTGACGGCGCCAGTCCGATGGTATTGCTGTTGATTGCTACGGTGGCGATTGTTGCGGCTACCGGTTTACGGGCGGCTGCCGCCTACATCAGCCTGGTGGGTATGTCTCTGGCGGCTAGCCGCATCATTACTGAAATTCGAGCCAAGCTCTACGCTCATCTGCAGCGGCTCTCGTTATCATTTCATTATCGGGCCAAAAGCGGCGATCTGATTACCCGCATTACCAGCGACATCGATCGGCTGCGAGATGTCACCGTTACTGCCGCTCTGCCCCTACTGGTGAACACATTCACCCTGGTGGGCATGGTGGGTGTCATGTTCTGGATCGATTGGGAATTAGCCCTGATTGCACTGACGGTTTTTCCCCTGTTCTTGTTATCAACCCTGAAAATCACTAAGCGCATTCGCAGCGTCGCTCGCCAGCAGCGTAAGCGCTCTGGAGCGATGGCGGCGACAGCCGCCGAAGCGATGGGGGCGATCAAGGTGGTGCAAGCCCTCTCGCTGGAAAGCATGCTGGAAGATATGTTTTCCAGCGATAACCGCAAGAGTTTGGAGGAAAGCGCTCGGACACAGCAATTGTCTGCTGGGCTGCAGCGCACAGCAGAATTGTTAGTTGCAGTCGCTACCGCCTTAGTTCTAGGGCGAGGTGTTCAATTGGTTCTACAAGGGTCTGCTACTCCTGGAGACCTGCTGGTGTTTATCACTTATCTGAAAACGGCCTTTAAGCCAACTCGTCAGCTGGCTAAGTTTCTAACTCAGATTGCCAAAGCCGTTGCTTCCGGTGAACGGATTCTGGATCTGCTTGATATCGTTCCTGACATTCGGGATAGTCGGGGGGCGATCGAGGCTCCCGCGTTTCGAGGCGAGGTCAGTTTCCAAAACGTTAACTTTGCTTACGAGTCAGGCAAGGATATCCTACGGGGACTCAACTTTGATGCTCAACCGGGGCAGCGGATCGCCCTTGTCGGTCCCTCGGGCGGTGGTAAGTCAACCTTGGTCAGTCTGTTATTGCGCCTCTATGATCCCTTAGAGGGTCAAATCCGGATTGATGGCCATGACTTGCGGGAGTACAAGCTGGAATCGTTGCGCCGTCAAATTAGCATTGTGCTGCAAGAAAGCGTTCTCTTCGGCGTCTCGGTTCGGGACAATATTGCCTACGGCTCGCTCGGGGCAACTGATGAGGAGATTGAAACGGCGGCTCGTATGGCCAATGCGCACGACTTCATCATGGCGTTGCCACAGGGCTACGATACGCCCCTAGGTGAGCGGGGGGCGATGCTCTCTGGCGGACAACGACAACGGATTGCGATCGC
>JAKSDM010001709.1 GCA_022360135.1 Pseudanabaenales cyanobacterium
CAAGCCGCAGAACTCTTGCTTGCTTGTGCAGCCCTCAATCGTATGACCCACTTGGGTATGCCGGATAGCTATGCCTTAAATTCCTAAAACTCCTTTCTCAAAGGGAGAATAGTGACCAGAAATGATTCACGCAACAAAGCCGTTCCGAATAGTAACCAGAAAGAAAATGAGTTTTTGGTCGTTTGCTGTATCACGGAATCCGTGCTATCATGTCGTTGTGATACGGTCATTCAAGAATCTCGGAACTAAAGACATTTTCAATGGCAAGAATTCGAAAGCCGCTCGTCATATTTGTCCGCAAAACTTATGGCGGATTGCAACTCGAAAATTAGATCAGCTTGACTCGGTCAATTCACTCGACCAATTAAGAATACCTCCTGGAAATCGTCTTGAACCATTGTTTGGTAATCGAAAAGGTCAACACAGTATTCGTATCAACGATCAATATCGCATTTGTTTTACCTGGGTCGAGAATGAACCTGATCAAGTTGAAATCGTTGACTATCATTAGGTCAGCACAAATAGTATTTTGGAGATGGCTATGATTAGAGTGCCAACCGATAGAGCACCGACTCATCCTGGGGAAATGTTAGTAGAAGAATTTCTCAAGCCAATGGGTTTAACCCAACGAGATTTGGCCGATGCAATACACGTTCCCTATCAACGCATTAATGAAGTGGTTAATGGGAAGCTTGGAATGACGCCTAGCACGGCATTACGTCTCGAAAAATTCTTAGGAATGTCAGCCAGTTTTTGGCTCAACTTACAATTGCGCTGGGATTTATATTTTGTGCAACAGGCCGAAAAAGAAGCCCTATCGACGATCACACCATATCCGTCGGCAAATCCTTTTGGGTAAGTATGCTCTTCAATCCCGGCTTTAATCTCTTCCCACCATTCTGTAGTTGGAGGTAGATTATACCAATTCAGAATGAAGATGAGCATAACTCAGAGGCTGAAAGCCCTGCCATTAAAGAGTTTAATCTGAGCTATTCTGTGCAGCTTCATATCCATTTGGTATTACGAAACGAGTCTAACAAGGTTGGTAGACCAACCGATTCCTAAATATCTCCATCAAAAGATAAATGAGAGCAGTCTCAAAGTCTCTCTCCCATTTTGCCCACTCTGCCTAACTCCCTGATGAATCTACTTTTGCTAGGGTGGTTTTTCTGAGGGTGTTGCTTCCAATGAGCGATCGCAGGTCTATATTGAAGCGATCGCTCATGGTTAGCGAACGTCAGATCGCAGCATGATCTAAACTATCTCCTGTGGAGGGATTTTGTTACTCGATTGAGGGGTTGCAGAAATTGTGGGTTGACTACTGCCTATCCGTCCCAAAATTTGTTTGACATCGACCCCCGTCGTTTGGGCCAATTGGTCTAGAAAATTTGCGATCTTAGTCGCTTGAGCGCCATTGTCGGCATCCACAACGGTCACATCCGCCACAGCAATTTTGGGCACGCTCGCCGCCATCATCTGCATCAAAACCTCTATTTTTTGATAGAGAAATACCTCCCGAGCATCCTCGCCAGCGGATTGCCAGACCTCCCCCAGGCGCTGTAATCCAAGCGCTTGGGCATTGCCATCTTCAATAATGGCGGCGGCTTCGCCTTTGGCTTCGGCAATGGCCCGTTGGCATTGAGCTTCAGCGGGCGCCAGCGCGTCTGCTTGCAGTCGTTGTTCGGTTTCAATAATGCGTTCTTTTTCAACCTTGATCTCCGCTTCAACTTCAGCAATCTGAGCGGCGGCGATCGATTCGACTTCTGTAACTAGCGCAGTGCGTTTGGTGAGGGCGTCCCTGACGCCTTTAGTCGCTTCTATTTTGGCGATTTCTTCATCGCGAGTCAGTTCCCGTAGCGCTGTTTCACGCTCGTTAGCTGAGGCCTGGATGATAGACTCTGCTTTAGCTTTGGCTTCAGCAATGCGGGCGTCCCGAATCAGTTCGGCCTGCTGTTTGCGGCCAATGCTGTCGAGATAATTCACATCGTCAGAAATCGTTTGAATTTGCAAGCTATCCAGCATCAGGCCTAATTTTTGCAAATCTTCTTCCGCCTCTTCCAGCAAGCTACGGGCAAACGCGATTTGGTCGCCGTTGGCTTCTTCAGGGGTGAGACTCGCCAAAACCCCCCGTAAGTTTCCCTCCAGGGTTTCTTTGGCTAACTTTTCAATTTGCTTGCGGCTTTTACCTAGCAGACGTTCAATGGCGTTATGAATAGTGGGTTCTGTCCCGGCAATCTTAATATTGGCGACTCCAGTCACAGTCAGGGGAATCCCTCCTTTGCTGTAGGCTCCCACCACCTTGAGATCGATAATCATGTTGGTGAGATCCATCCGAAACGTTTTTTCCAACAGCGGGACTTGAAGGCTGCTTCCCCCTTTCACAAGTCGATAGCCAACCGTTTTGTCGTTTGGTAAACGAGTGGGCGTGCCCGCAAAGATCAAGACTTCTGACGGTTGACAGATGTAGTAGAGATTTCGAATCACTAACCAGGCGCTGCCGCCGCCAAGGGCTAACGCGCCTAACACTATTATCAGGGCTCCCATGGGAATACTCTCTCCTTAATTGGGTGTTCAGTTTTGAAATAGAGACTTCGTAAATTGATGACTCAGCACTGAATAAGGGGTTTGGGTCAAAATAAAGTCGCGGTAAAAGGTGGGGGATGGGGGGATGGGGGGATGGGGGGATGGGATGTTAATTAATCGTGGGTCCCTAAGTGAGTAAGCAGATTTAGGATTTAGTTAGATGCTTATTAGTTAGATGCTTAGTTATGGGTTTTAGGGCGCTGGCCACATCAATGCCCAGGGTATCTTCGGCGGCGTCTAGAAACTGTTTGATTACCCGTAAATAGATGCTAAAAACGCTGGAAACTGCTTTTCCATCACCGTTATCGATAATGCTGACATGCTGTAGGTCAAGCTTTTCCGGCACTTTAACCGCTTCTCTCAAGACGGTTTCAAACTGTTGAATAATAAACATTGATGAGGCGTCTGCGCCAATGTCTTGCCACACTTGGGTGAGCAACTCATTAACATGGGCCTCGGCTTGAACCGTTTCGGCTAGGCTGGCCGCGCCGCCTTTAGCTTGAAGGGCTTGGACCTGGCGATGGGCTTCAGCTGGCAATACTTCGTCTGATTGCAGTTTCAATCGCGTCTGCTCGGCTCGTAGGGTTTGCAATGTCTGTTCAACAATTGCTTTGCGCTCTTTCGCGGCCGCTTGGGTAATCACCCGCTCGGTACGCACCTGTTTATCGAGCTTAGCCTTAATTTTGCGTAGCTCATTTTCACGTTCTACAATGGCGATGCGATCCTGGGTTTGGGCGACTCGTCCCTGTTCTTCGCATTCAGCTTCAATTTGCATGGCGGCGGCAAGGGCGTCGCTTTCAGCAATTTCAGCGTCTCGGATAATCATCGCGATGCGCTGACGTCCCAAAGATTTGAGATAATCCACATCATCAGAGACATTTTGAATTTTGAGCGTGTCAAGCTGTAGCCCTAGCTTAACCAGGTCGCTGCTAACATCTGAAGCAATGCGCTCAGCAAATTTGAGTCGGTCTTCATTGACTTGTTCCGGGGTCATGGTGGCGATCACGCCGCGCAGGTTGCCTTCCAGGGTCTCCCGAGAAACACGCACAATTTCATCGAGTTTATGATCGAGAAAACGCTCAATGGCATTGCCCACTACGTGAGGATCGCTAGAGATTTTGATATTGGCGATGGCCTGAAGATGTAATGGGATTCCCCCCTTAGAGTAAGCATTATGAACCTCTACCGGGACAGGCATTGTTGTCACATCCATTCGCTTGACGGTCTCTACAATAGGAATTCTGAGGGCGCGTCCGCCGGTCAGTATGCGAAAGCCGACTTCTTGTCCATCTGTGTTTCGCCACTTGCGTCCCGAAAGAATGACGACCTCATTGGGATTCGCAATCACCAAAAGCGATCGCAGAAACCAAACTCCAAGTACAGTTGCCGCCACCCCTAGGGCAATGAGGCCGCCGCCACTAACCAACTCATGCCTATCGGACAGCTTGGTGGGTATACTTTCCACGGATTGAGATGTTGTTGCCGCCTGCAACACCCGGCTATCAAATTTTGGTTGGGAACTGGAGTTTAAATGCCAGCTAGATTTCATAGGAGAGTTCCTCTAAATGGATTACAAGACTGAATGACAGTGGCCAACGCTGTCAGCTTTAATCAAAGATGTCTCCTGGAGCCACCCATGCATGGGTATTTTTAATTTGCACAATTAACACCTGATCACCTTGCTTGAAGGCGTGAGGCGGATCGGTAAAAGCAATCAACTCCCTCATAGAACCGTTTGTGTGAATTCTGATTTTGCCTTTGGAGTTGTAGTCAAACGGAATTTGGACAGTGCCAATGCATCCAGCCAGGGAATGGTGATGGGTCAGACTATTGGCGAGGATCTGTTTGCGGGCGGCGAACAGCACACAAACGATGATGCCGCCGCACAGCACGCCTATCAATATTGAGACAATAGCAACTAGAATTAGTAAGTTATTCATAACAATTGGCCTCAATGGCGGACTAGGGCTTGTGATCAGCCTCAAGTCAAATATGAAGACTGTTTATTATCTTGGATAACATCAGCATATAACCCTAGCTGGGTTTGGCGTATTCGCCTTAGCTCATAAAGCGGCAATACTTTACATGATTCAGACCTATCTCCTACCCCTACACAGTACGGAATAGCGAAGTTAGGCGGAGCATAATGTAGGTTATCAAGTTGGTTATGCCAATGATTGCCCAGCCGCTGCGATCGCGCCCACAACCATCCCACGCATGCGATTGCTAATAAACCAAAGGCGTTTCCTGTAGAAAACGCCCTAAGGTAGTAGGAGTAGCGTCAAAGAGTCAGACCTGATGAAATGTCTTTCAATCAAAAGGCGACAAGGGGCTGAGAGCTGATTTATAAAGAGAACCTTAAAGATGACTAATTTTTCGGTTATCGCTTCTAACTTAATTGACGTAGCATTTTTCCAGTGCATCTTCAATGAGCCGTTTACCTGAGATTGCTAATCCTCATCGTCAAGCATATC
>JAKSDM010001441.1 GCA_022360135.1 Pseudanabaenales cyanobacterium
GCTAGACCTAAGCCTCCTATATGGAGTTCGCCGATTACCCCTACAGGAACAGGTCTCTGTTGTTGATCCAGGACATAAAATTTGGTGTTGGCGATCGGACAACCAATGGAGATGACCTCCCCGCCGATAGAATTACTCTTTTGAAGATTTACTTTGTATGCAGCTGACCAGATAGTCGTTTCTGTCGGCCCATATAAGTTCCACAACTCGGTGCTGCGTTTGAGTAAATAAACAGCCAGTTCTGGGTTAAGCGCTTCACCGCCACAGAGGATTTTCAATGACCGACTGTCTTCCCCACTTTCTGGCCAACCAGCGCTCAGAAGCAGCCGCCAAGTGGCGGGTGTGGCTTGCATAACTGTGGCTCTGGAAGAGGTTAATTGCTCTAATAACTGCGTTCCGTCAACCGCAACTTCGCGACTGACTACTGCCAAGCGAGCGCCCACCATCAAGGGTAGATAGATTTCCAATGCAGCAATATCAAAAGACAATGTGGTGACTGACAAGAGGGTATCCTTCTGACCTAGTCCTAGAGTCAAGCCCATTGCATTTAAGAAGTTGACCAAAGCACTGTGGAGAATTTGAACGCCTTTTGGAAGACCAGTTGAGCCGGAGGTATAGATCACATACGCTAAGTTTTGGGGCGTTGTGGAATTTATAAGATTGCTCGTGCTAGCTTGAGCAATCTCTCGCCAGTCAGTATCCAAGCACAATACTTTAGCGCTGTGTTTGGGCAGTGCTGTTAACACTTTTGAATCAGTTAACAACACTGGCGCTTGCGAATCCGATAACATGAAAGCTAAGCGCTCTTGTGGATAAGCTGGGTCAATTGGGACATAAGCTCCACCGGCTTTGAGGATGCCCAAGAGTCCCACTACCATTTCAATGGAACGTTCCACGCAGATCCCAACCAACACCTCTGGTTTGACGCCCAGTTTTCGCAAGCAGTATGCCAATCGATTAGCCCGATGGTTAAGTTCTCGGTAAGTCAGTTGTTGAGTTTCAAACACGACTGCTATAGCATCCGGCGTCTTTTCTACCTGTGCTTCAAACAGTTGATGAATACACTGGTCTTGAGGATACTCAACTTGAGTATTATTCCATTCTCTTAGCAGCTGATGTTTCTCTGCTTGTGTTAGTAATGATAAATCTTTAAGAGGCATTTCAGGATTAGCTATCATGCCTTAGAGCAATACTTGGAAATGCCCTAGCATTCGGCTGATGGTGGTCGCGATAAAGCGGCTGCACTGGTAAGATATTTTCAGCTCTAACTCTCGATCTGGCAGCACCATCACCGTTAGAGGATAATTCGTTCTTTCAACAGAACTAACATTCTGAACCTCTAAATTTGTCTTCTGATCCTGTATAACCTGACTTACTGGATAGTTTTCAAACACGATAATGCTCTCAAACAAAGGCAGGCTTTGTGGCGCTTCACTCCATTTCTTAACCTCTACTAGCGGGCTATACTCATACTGACGCATCTCAGCCAATTGAGCCTGAAGTTGTTTGAGCCAGGAGACTAGAGACTGCTCAGCATCCACTTTGACTCGCACAGGCAAGGTGTTGATAAACATCCCAACCATAGACCCAATTCCTACTAGGTCTGCTGGACGACCAGAAACTGTATTCCCATAAACCACCTCTTCATCTCCGCTATAGCGACTCAGAAGCACAGCCCAAGCTCCCTGGACTAGAGTATTGAGGGTGAGGCGGCGCTGCTTCGCTAAGCTTTGCAAAGCTGCTGTGGTTTCTGTCGATAGCTTGAGAAATTGCTCATCATATCTATCTTCTTGGCTAGAAAATTTGTCAATATTGAGTTTGATTAACGGTGTAGGCGCCTTAATTCCGCTGAGCACCCGTCGCCAGAACGTCTCGGCTTTGGATAAGTCTTGTTGCTGCACCCAGCCGATGTACTCTCCGTAAGATCTGCTGGGTACTAAGGACTTATCTTGATTATGGCTAAGGGCTTCGTAAAGCTCGCTAAATTCTTTGAGCACTAATGCAGTTGACCAGCCATCTAGGATTAGGTGGTGTTTGCTCCAAACAAATTGGTAAGAGTAGTCAGTGAGCTGAATCAGACTCAGGCGCAGCAGTGGTGGTTGAGAAAGGTCAAAGCCCTTGTGGCGATCGCTCTCTAGCAAAGTTTCTAATCGCTTTTGCTGCTCTGCTGGGGCAATCCCTCGCCAATCCTGCTGCCTTAAAGGTAATTTAACTTCCTGATGCACAACTTGTAATGGCTTTTCAAGGTTTTCCCAGTGAAAGCTGGTGCGCAAGGCTGCGTGTCGAGCTACTACTTGCCGCCAAGCATTTTCAAAAGCCACGATATCAAAATGACCCTTTAAGCTGCACTGCAGCTGAACAAAGTACACTCCTGAATCAGGGGAGGACAAAGTGTGGAAGAGAATACCTTGCTGTGCAGGTGAAAGTTCGTAGATATCTTGGATATTTTCTGCTTTCATTCGTTTCTCTTCTAACTCCCTCGGTTGATTTGCGCTAGTAGTTGATCGAGGTCTTTTTGAGTCGCTTTTGCTTTCTGAAAGTCAGAAGGGGTATAGCCTCCAGCTGCTGGAGATTGGCAATGGGTAATGAGCGATCGCAACGCTTCCATAAAACTCTGCGCCAGATTCTCAATCGTGGCTCGTCGATGAATTGCCTCGCTGTAGGTCCAATCGAGTCGTAGTCGCCCCCCCGCAACAATCCCGTTAATATCTAAGAGATGGCTTCGACTTCCCCGCAGACTACGCCCTGGTCCGTCAGGCTCTTGTGCTAGTGCAAACAGAGATGACTCCTGGAATGGCTGGTCAGTCTGACCCAGATAATTCAATCTGATCTCAGCTTGAGACTGACGACGCCAAGCC